>JBCDEK010000057.1:0-20928 GCA_039179785.1 Pseudomonadota bacterium
GACAATGGCCTACAAGATCAACAAGAACCGCAAGGGCCATTACGCCTATATGCGCACCGATGCACCGGCCCCCGCCGTGCAGGAGATGGAACGCCTGATGCGCCTGCATGACGATGTCGTGCGCGTTCTGACGATCAAGGTGGACGCGCACGCCGAAGGCCCCTCGATCCAAATGCAAAAACGTGACGAACGCGACAGCCGTCGCGAGCGCCGCTAAGTCAGAGGAGAGCTAAGTCATGGCTGCAAAACCATTTTTCCGCCGTCGCAAAGTGTGCCCCTTCTCGGGCGAGAACGCACCCAAGATCGACTACAAGGACACGCGCCTGCTGCAACGCTACATTTCCGAGCGTGGCAAGATCGTGCCGTCCCGTATCACCGCCGTGTCGGCCAAGAAGCAACGCGAGCTGGCCCGTGCCATCAAGCGCGCCCGTTTCCTGGCCCTGCTGCCCTACGCCGTGAAATAAGGAGAGACTGACATGCAAGTTATCCTTCTCGAACGTGTGGCCAAGCTGGGCCAGATGGGCGACGTCGTGGACGTCAAGCCCGGCTACGCCCGCAACTACCTGCTGCTGCAGAAGAAAGCGCTGGTCGCTTCCGAAGCCAACATCGCTGACTTCGAGGCCCAAAAAGCGCAGCTGGAAGCACGCAATCTGGAGACCAAGAAAGAAGCCGAGGCGCTGGGTGACAAGCTGGATGGCCAGCAGTTCATCGTGATTCGTCAGGCATCGGACGGTGGCAACCTTTATGGCTCGGTCACGCCCCGTGACGCTGCCGACACCGCGACCGAGGCTGGTTTCAGCGTTGACCGCAAGCAGGTTGTGATCCCGCAACCCATCAAAGAGCTGGGCCTGCACGATGTGCACATCACCCTGCACCCGGAAGTGGATGTGGTCATTCAGTTGAACGTGGCCCGCTCGGAAGAAGAAGCCGAGCTGCAGGCGTCGGGCAAGTCGATCCAGGAGCTGGCCGCCGAAGAAGAAGCCGCTGCGGAGTTCGAAATTCAGGAACTGTTCGACGACATCGGTGCGGCGGCGTCCGAAGACGAAGAGCTGGCCGAGACCGCGGGCATTGCCACCGAAGAGACCCCTGCCGAGGGCGAGGCAGAGGACGCGCCCAAGGCCTGATCGGCCCCCGGGTCCGAGATTTGAAACCGCGCCTTTCGGGGCGCGGTTTTTTTGTGCCTGCCGCGGTTTGACCTTTGGGCCGCGCGTGGCCAAGGTGCGGCCATGACACGCTCTCTTGGCCTTTTGTTCCTTGCGCTCGCCGCGTGCGATGCGCCTGATCCTTCCACCATTGTGATGTCGGCGCGGCCCCTGCCCCAGACTCAGGCCGAGATTGCCTTTGCCACCGATCTGTTCAACGGAGTGCAGGGCCGTTCGATCACCGAAGAGCGTGAGTATTGCGGGCTGCTTGGCGTCGATGAGGCTGGACGGTACGTGGCCACGCCACCGCGGCGTGGCGGCAAGTCAAGCTGTCTGCCACCGATGTCGGCGGGTCCGGGGGTGACGGTTTTGGCCTCTTACCACACGCACGGGGCGTATGATCCTGACTTTCTGACCGAAATCCCGTCTTTTGACGATATTCGCACCGATATCGAGGATGACACCGATGGCTACGTTGCCACGCCGGGCGGACGGTTGTGGTATGTCGATGCGCGCGCGCAGGAGGCGCGGCTGATTTGCGGCGCGATGTGTTTGGTGAGTGATGTCGCGTTTGAAGAAGACCCGGAGTTTCCGGTACGCACGCGATATACGTTGCAGGATCTCGCGGCGTATTGACCGGCGGAGTGAGAGAGAGTGTCAGTCTGTTGCGCTGTTGGCTTTGGCGGGACAAAGCACCAATTCGCTGTGAATGCACCAATAGCTGCTTTTACAGTTCCTTGGTGCAGCGATAGCCTAAGATAGCGAATCCGCCCATCTCAAAAAGTCATGAAAGAAGAAACGAACGCCCTCATCCACAATAACCCAGTCGGCCCTGGATTCTTTGAACCAAAGCGAACCAAGATCAATCTCGTTATCAGCTAAGAGTTTATTGCAGGACGTGGCTAGGCGAGGTTCAAATGCACCTCCTCGCAAAGCCGCCGCTCGGACCGGATGCCGAAGCAGTATCCAAGCAGAAGCATGCGGATAAGTAGTTCTGGATCGACAGATGGGCGGCCAGCGTGGCTATAGAAGTCTGCAAGATATTTGCGAATGCTGCCGAGATCGACGAACCGATCAATCGACCGTAACAGGTGATCTTGGGGAACATGGTCCTCCAGCGAGAACTCGTAGAACAACGCGGCTTGCGCTTCCTGCCTCGGTCCCATCATCACCAATCCCTCCCTACGGAAAGAATTGAATCAGCAACTTAGGCTTCGATCAAGCTAGAGTTTTTCAACGGAATACGCCCTAGGTGCTTTTTGCTTCGGTCGCGAAGCGCACAAAGCGGTCCTTGGGTCACGGAAATCGATTTGCAGAAAAATCCACACACCAGACGTTGGCACTATTTGAAATCCCAAGCTGAGCCATCGTCGGGCCGCGGGTGGCCGATCTGACGTGTGTTCAGCAGAGCTTTATGGTGGCCACGTGCATCTTCCATATGAGCGATGCATGTCTATCAGCCGTATCGCCGACGCAGGGGGCCTACGATAGCTCGGCGGCTTCGCCTTGGTGCGGTGCCTGTTGAGGTGAAGCAGCAGCGGCAAAACCCGCACACGGGACGTTTGGGGTGCAGCACCGAACGGCTCTGCACCGTCCAGCCCGATCATCACCGATAGGCCAGCAACTGCCCCTTGCGGTTGACCACATAGAGGGTCTGCCCCGCCACCACCGGGGCCGTCGATGCGCCAGATGGAATCTCGGTGAGCCCGGTCAGCGCGCCTGAGGCCGGGTCGAAGCTGCGCAGGGCCCCGTCGGAGGATGCCACCAGCAGGCGGCCGCCTGCCAGTACGGGGCCGTGATGGGCGAAGACCTCGGACTGGCGGAGGGGGCGTTCGCGCACGAAATTGGGCAGGTCCGTGCCCCAGATGCGGCTGCCATCCTCGGCGCTGAGGCGCACCAGTTCGTTGCGGTCGGAAATCAGGAACACGCTGCCGCCCACGGGCAGAACGGTGTCGATGGCGCCTTCTCCCGCGCTCCAGATCGGGGCGCCGGAGCCTGCGTTCACGGCGACGGTGCGGCCCGACTGGTTGCCGGCATAGATCACGCCATCCTTGGCGATGGGGCGTCCGGTGACATCGTCCACCTTGGACAGGGCGCGGCCCTGGCGTTCGCCCAGCACGGACGCGTCCCAGCGGCGCAGGCCGCCCTGGCGGAACACGGCTTGCAATTCGCCCGAGCCGAAGGAGAAGACGGCAAGCCCGTCGGTCACAATGGGGGCGGGTCCGCCCAGCACGTTGGTGCGCGTTTCGGAACTGGTGATTTGCCAGGCGATGCGCCCGCTGTCTTTTTCGATGGCCCAGCCGGTGTCGTCGCCCGCCATGACGTAGACGAGGTTTTCAAAGACCGTGGGGCGACCGACGCCCACGGCTTCAAGCTCTTGCGTCCAGATCGTTCCGCCGCTGGCCGCGTCGAGAGCGGTCAGCGTGCCAAGCCCGCTGGTGACGTAGAGCACGTCGCCCTCTGCGGCGAGGCCGCCGCCGGTGCCGTCGCCTTCGTCGGCGCGGGCGGGGCGGATGTCGCGTTGCCAGAGGACCTGGCCTGCGGTCGAGACGGCGGTGACGGTGGTTTCGGCGTCGAGGGTGAAGACGCGACCCCCCGACACGACCGGGTCGGCGACGATGCGGTGTTTGCGGCTGTCGCCTTCGCCGATACCCACCGACCAGAGGGGGGCCAGGGTCTGGCGCAATTGCGGGTGGTCGGTGCGGAAGGCGGGGGTGCCGAACCCTTGGGCGGCGTCGGCGTTGGCCTCTTGCGGCGGCAGGGTAATGTCGCGGGCCGCTTCGGTGACGGCTGCGGCGTCGGCCTCTGCGTCCGCCTCGGGCGTGTCCGGGCTGAGCACGGCCGTGACCGGTTCGCGCTGGCCGGGTAGGATGACCTCGCGCTCCGAGCATGCGGAGAGCAAGGTCAAGGCAACCGCTGCCAAGACAAAAGACGCCTGCGTGTTTGTGCCCATGCCACGCTTCCCCATCGTCAGACCCATGTTATTCTCCGGCGGTCTCTGTGGCCTCTGGCGCGCCGCCCAGGGCTACCATTGCCTGTAGGGCACGCCGTTGCAAGCCCGGGGTCGCTTCGGCGTCGTCGAGGATGGCCTGGAAGCGGGCGATGGCGGCGCCAGTATCGCCGGTTTCGATGTCGATGAGGGCCAGTTGTTCTTCGGCTAGCAGACGCAGGCGCAGGCCGGGTGTGGCGAAGGCCTCGAACCCGGCGCGGCGGGTGGCGGCATCTTGGGTTTCGGATTGCAGCAGTAGGGATTTAAAGCCTGCGACCTGGCGGTAGATCAGCGGCAGGTCTGCGGCATCGACAACGGGTTGCAGCGTCTGCACCGCCGCTTCGGTACGGCCCGCCTGGGCCTGGGCACCCGAGGTCAGAAAGGCGAGAATCGCGGCACCTTCGGGCGTGTCGGCGGTCACACCGGCAAGCGCGTCGGCGCGGCCTGCGTCCTCGTTGGCGGCCATGGCTGCGATCATGGCGTCGCCCAGAGCCTGGGCCCGCGCCTCTTCCTGGGCGCGGCGGTATTCGGTGTAGCCGGCGGCCCCGACGATCAGGACGATCACAAGTGCTGCAATCCAGCCATAGCGCCGCACGTAGCCATAGAGGCGGTCGCGCCGAACCTCTTCGGTGACCTCGTCGATGAAACTGTCGGTGTCGCTCACGCCTGCGCTCCCACTCTTTTTGTTGCGGATTTTCTCCGCCCTACGCTTATTTTCCGGGCTGTCTTACAGCGCGGATGCGCCCAAGCCAAGGGCGTGCAGCCGCTGACCGGGCTGCGGCAATTGGGCAGCATTGCGATTATGTCTCAAAAAAAGTAATCTGAACTGGTTAGTTTAGTCGTAAGACCTCCTATATCGCACGTGACGCGCCGTCATTTTGGTGGGTCATCGGGTCTACCAGGGAAGAATAAGATGCGGATTGTGTCGTTGATCTTGGCCATTGCAGTTGGCGCAGGTCTTTATTTTTGGGTGATCGAGCGTGACGCGACGCGGGCGTTCATTGCCGAGCAGGCAGGCGGCGATGAGACCGCAGCACCGTCCGATACGGCAGTCACTGAGGTCGAGGACGTCGGCGGTGCTGATGATGATGCCGATGCGCTGATCAAAGTACTGGTGCGCAAATCCGTTGCGCGTGAAATTGACAATGCGGTGATCCTGCGGGGTCAGACTGAGGCCGCGCGGCAGGTCGAAGTGCGCGCCGAGACGTCTTCGACCGTTATCTCACCACCTCTGCGCAAGGGCGCGTTCATCGAAGAAGGTCAGTTGATGTGCCAGCTTGATCCCGGCACGCGCGCGTCGGCGCTGGCCGAAGCGCGGGCGCGTCTGGCCGAGGCCGTGGCCCGCAAGACCGAAGCCGAGAGCCGCGTGCCCGAGGCCGAAAGCCGCGTTCTTGAGGCGCAAGCGCGGATCGACGAGGCCCTGGTGAATCAGAACGCTGCGCAACGGTTGAGCGAAGGTGGGTTTGCGGCAGAGACCCGTGTGAAAAATGCCGACGCGGGACTGGCGGCGGCCAGAGCGTCGTTGGAAGGCGCGAAAGCCGGAGTGACGGCTGCGAAATCGGGCCTGCAAAGCGCCGACGCTACCATCGAAAGCGCCGCGGCGACCATCGCCACAGCCGAAAAAGAGCTTGAACGGTTGGACATCCGCGCGCCGTTTTCCGGCCTTTTGGAGAGCGACACGGCAGAACTGGGCACGCTGCTGCAGCCCGGATCGCTGTGCGCGACCGTGATCCAGCTTGATCCGATCAAACTGGTGGCCTTTGCCCCCGAAACCGAAGTGGCGCGCGTGCAAGTGGGCGCGATGGCAACCGCACGGCTGGCCGCAGATGGGCAAGAGGTGTCGGGCAAGGTCACGTTCCTGAGCCGCGCGGCAGATGAAACCACCCGTACATTCCGGGTCGAAATCGAAGTGCCAAACGCGGACCTGACGATCCGCGACGGCCAAACTGCGGAAATCGCCATCTCGGCGGCGGGGGCCATGGCGCATCTGGTGCCCTCGTCCGCGCTGACGCTGAACGAAGACGGTGTGCTGGGCTTGCGCACGGTGGATGACGCGGGTGTCGTGGCGTTCAACCCGGCCACGGTGGTGCGCGACACGGCGCAAGGCATCTGGCTGACAGGGTTGGCCGAAGAGATCAACGTGATTGTCGTGGGGCAGGAATTTGTGACCGCAGGGGTCACCGTCGCGCCCACATTCCAGGAGCAAACACAATGACCGGTATCGTTGACTGGGCCGCGTCGCGGGCGCGGATGGTTGTGGCCTTTATCTTTCTGTCGATCCTGGCGGGGGGACTGGCCTATGTGGTGCTGCCCAAAGAGGGCGAGCCGGACATCGAGATCCCGACGCTGATCATCTCGCTTCCCTTTCCCGGCATTTCGGCGGCGGATTCGGAGACTCTGTTGATCCAGCCGATGGAGACGGAACTGGCCGATCTGGACGGGCTGAACAAGATGACGGCGACCGCCGCCGAGGGCTATGCCAATGTGGTGCTGGAATTCGAGTTCGGCTGGGACAAGACGCAGGTCTTGGCCGATGTGCGCGACGCCATGGACAAGGCCGAAGCCGAGTTTCCTGATGGCTTCGAGCAATATACCGTTGATGAGTTCAACTTTTCCGAATTCCCGATCATCATTGTCAACCTGACAGGCCCGGTGCCCGAGCGCACAATTGCGCGCGTCGCCAAGGACTTGCAGGATGATATTGAAGGGCTGGATGCGGTTCTGGAAGCCAGCCTGGTCGGCAATCGCGACGAGATGGTCGAGGTGGTGATCGATCCGCTGCGGCTGGAGGCGTATAACGTCACGGCGGGTGAGTTGATCACCGTGGTGCAGAACAACAACCAGTTGATCGCGGCGGGAGAGGTCGAAACCGCGCAGGGGGCCTTTGCTGTCAAGATTCCGTCGTCGTTTGATGAAGTGCGCGACATCTATGATCTGCCGGTCAAGACCAATGGCGACCGCGTGGTCACGTTGGGCGAGTTGGCGCAGATCAATCTGACCTTTGAGGATCGTGTGTCGACGGCGCGGTTCAACGGCAACGACACGGTTGCGTTGCAGGTGGTCAAGCGCAAGGGCTTCAACCTGATCGACACCGCGACCGAGGTGAAGGCGCTGGTGGATGAAAAGGCGGGCGAGTGGCCCGAGGGGCTGATTGCCGCCGTGGATGTGGGCACGTCGAACGACATGAGCCGCGAGGTCGCGTCGATGGTGGGGCAGCTTGAGGGGTCGGTCCTGACCGCGATTGCGCTGGTGATGATCGTGTCGCTGGCGTTTTTGGGCCCGCGGGCGGCGGCGCTTGTGGGTTTTGCCATTCCGACGTCCTTCTTGCTGTGTTTCGTGCTGCTGGCGATCATGGGGATTTCGATTTCGAACATCGTGATGTTCGGTCTGATCCTTGCCGTCGGGATGCTGGTCGATGGGGCCATTGTGGTGGTCGAATACGCCGACAAGCGGCAGCAGGCCGGTGTGGGGCCGATGCAATCCTATGTAGAGGCCGCCAAGCGCATGTTCTGGCCGGTGGTGTCCTCCACGGCAACGACGCTGTGTGCGTTCCTGCCGATGCTGTTCTGGCCGGGCGTGCCGGGTGAGTTCATGGGCATGTTGCCCGTGACGTTGATCTTTGTTCTGTCGGCGTCGCTGATCGTGGCGCTGGTGTATCTGCCGGTGATGGGCGGCGTGCTGGGGCGGTTGATTCAAACGCTGAGCAACGCCAACACGCGGATCGCGACCATGCCCCTGCTGGCGCATGTCGGGTTTTTCCTTGTGGCGGGCCTGATGCTGGCGGGGATGATGGGCATCCCCTTTCTGATGGAACGTGCCGGTGCAGCGCTTGCCGGGATGGATCAGCAAGAAGTGTGGCGGTCGGTGCTGCCGACCTTCTTCAATGTGTTCCTTGTGGGGCTGGGGATGCTTGCGCTGGCCGCGATTGGCTTTGCCGGGGCGATCATGGCGGTGCTGTCGCTGGCGGCGGTGTTCGTGCGGTTTGGCATTGGTGTGAACTGGGGCTGGCGCCGGGTGTTTGGCACGCGGCGCGGCACCGTGCGATCGGGATACCAGCGGTCGGGCTTTGGCTATGTCATTCAGGGGATCGTGGGCAATCCGGTGATGCCGCTGGTGATGATCGGCTTTGTCTTTGTCTTTGTGGGCACGACGCTGATCTACTTCATCAACAACAACCGCGGCGTGGAGTTCTTTGTCGAGACCGAGCCGGAGCAGGCGATTGTCTATGTGCTGGCGCGGGGGAACATGTCGCTGGAAGAAAAGGACGCGATCCTGAGCCAGGCGGAGGACATCGTGCTGTCCCATCCCGGCATCAAGAGTGCCTTTGCCTTTGCGGGCAGCGGGGGGCTGAACGCCAATACCGGTGGGGCGCAGAACCCGCGCGACACGATTGGTCAGATTCAGTTGGAGACCATTCCTTGGGAAGACCGCCCGAATGCGTCCGAGCCGTGGTTTACGGTGCCGTTCACCGATTACACGGTGATGCGCGAGGTGAAGGCCGAGGATTTCGACGGTAACACGGTGCTCGATGAGCTGAGCGCCGAGTTGGCGCAGATCCCCGGCGTGCGGGCCGAGGTGCTGGCGCTGGCGCAGGGGCCTGCGTCGGCCAAGCCAGTGCATTTGCGGATCAAGGGGGACAATTGGGAGGACCTGCTGGCCTCGGCGGGAATGGCGCGGGCTGCGTTCGATACGATGCCCGGTCTGACCCGGATCGAGGACACGCGCCCCCTGCCCGGCATTGACTGGCAGATCGATGTGGATGTGGAGAAAGCGGGGCGCTATGGCGCAGACGTGGCCACGGTGGGCGCGATGGTGCAGCTTGTGACCCGTGGGCTGCTGCTGGACACGATGCGCGTCGATACGTCGGACGAAGAGATCGAGATCAGGGTGCGTCTGCCCGAAGACGACCGGGTCTTGTCCACGCTCGACACGCTCAAAGTGCGCACGGCGGACGGTCTGGTGCCGCTGGCGAACTTTATCAGCCGCACGCCCGTTGCTGAACTGGCGCAGATCAGCCGTGTGGATCAGAAACGGTATTTCGACGTGAAAGCGGACGTGCTGGACGGGCTGCAAAAGGTGGTTCAAACGGTCACGCAGGACGGTGCTGAGGTCGAACAGATCGTTGCGACCGTGCGCCCGTCGACCGACGCCACGTTCAGCGTCGATGGTCAGGGCTATGCGCTTTTCAACCTCGCCCCTGAAGGGCGCGGCATGAACCTGCAGGCGGGGTTGAATACGGGCGATCTGCGGCTGATCCCGGTCAATGCCAACGAACGCATTGCCGAATTGACCAAGTGGATCGAAACGGGCCCCTTCCCCACCGGGATCGACAGTGAGTGGACGGGCGATCAGGAAGACCAGGCGGAATCCGGTGCCTTCCTTGGGCAGGCGTTCCTGGGCGCGTTGGGATTGATGTTCATCATCCTGCTGGCGCAGTTCAACTCGATCTACAATTCGCTGCTGGTGCTGGGCGCTGTGGTTCTGTCGACCGCGGGTGTGCTGATCGGGATGCTGGTCATGGGTCAGGCGTTTTCGATCATCATGACCGGGACCGGGATCGTCGCCCTGGCGGGGATCGTGGTGAACAACAACATCGTGCTGATCGACACCTATCAGGAATACGAAAAGTACATGCCGCGGATCGAGGCCATCATCCGAACGGCACAGGACCGCATCCGGCCCGTGCTGCTGACGACGATCACCACGATGGCGGGGCTTGCGCCGATGATGTTCGGGCTGTCGCTAAACTTTGGCGATGGCGGCTATACCGTCGACAGCCCAACGGCGCTGTGGTGGAAGCAATTGGCCACAGCCGTTGTGTTTGGTCTGGGCACTGCCACCGTGCTGACGCTGATGGTGACGCCGTCGCTTCTGGCGCTGCGTGTCTGGGTCGTGACCTATGCCAAATGGGCCAGCCAGTTGATGGCCAAGCTGTCCATGGGCCGCGCCAGCCGTGCGGCACGTGACTGGGCGCTGGCGCGGGATTGCCGTACCGTCGCCAATCACGAACTGGTCTGGGATTTCGGCGACGAGCCGAGCCATGGTGAGGCGCGGCCCCGCGCGCCGCTTGCGACAACGCCCTTGAAAGCTGCGGAGTAGCGCCCGCCCGGAGCGTGCGGATAGTCCCGCTTCATCACGCAATGCGGGGACGGTGGGCGGGGCGACTTTGACCAGGGGGCAAAGAGCGGCGCACAGCCGTCATGCCTCATCCGCCTGCTGGCGGTACCACAGCTGCGCATAGCGCCCGTCATTGGCGAGCAGTTCGTCGTGTGTGCCAGTCTCAACAATCTGGCCCTGTTCCAGCACGATGATCCGATCCGCCTCGGCTATGGTGCTGAGCCGGTGGGCGATGGTCAGGACAGTGCGTCCCTGCCCCGCGGCGTTGAGCGCATCCTTGATCTCTTGCTCGGTCTCGGTGTCTAGGGCACTGGTCGCTTCGTCCAAGAGCAGGATCGGCGGGTTCTTGAGCAATGTGCGCGCGATGCCGACACGCTGCTTTTCACCGCCCGACAGCTTGAGGCCACGCTCACCTACAGCGGTGTCGTAGCCTTCGGGCAGCGCCATGATAAAGTCGTGGATCTGGGCGGCCTTTGCCGCAGCCTCGATATCCGCATGGCTGGCGTTGTCGCGGCCATAGGCGATGTTGTAGCGGATGGTGTCATTGAAGAGCACGGTGTCCTGCGGCACCACACCGATGGCGGCGTGCAGGCTGTCCTGCGTGACGTCACGCACGTCCTGACCGTCGATACGCAAGGCCCCTGCCCCCACATCGTAGAAGCGGAACAAGAGCCGTCCGATGGTGGACTTGCCCGACCCGGTCGAGCCGACGATGGCCACCTGTTGGCCGGGTTCGGCGACAACCGAGACCCCTTTGAGAATGGGGCGCGCGGGGTCGTATCCGAAATGCACGTCATCCAGTTCGATCCGACCGCCGGTGACGTTCAGCGGCTTGGCATCGGGTGCGTCGACCACTTCGGCGGGCTGTTCCAGCAGGTCAAACATTTCGCCCATATCGACAAGCGCTTGTCTGATCTCGCGATAGACCGTGCCGAGGAAGTTCAGCGGCATGGTGATCTGGATCATGTAGGCGTTGACCATGACAAAATCGCCCACGGTCAGCGTGCCATTCTGGACGCCGATGGCGGCCATCACCATGACCGCCACAAGCCCGCCGGTGATGATCACGGACTGGCCGAAGTTCAGGAAGGCAAGCGAGTAGCTGGTTTTCAGAGCGGCGGCCTCGTACCCCTCCATCGCTTTGTCATAGCGTCCCGCCTCGCGCGCTTCGGCGCCGAAATACTTGACCGTTTCAAAGTTCAGGAGGCTGTCGATGGCCTTTTGATTGGCGTCGGTGTCTTGGTCGTTCATCACCTTGCGCAGCTTTACGCGCCATTCAGTGACGGCAAAGGTGAACCAGACGTAGAGCCCGATGGTGACGGCCACAACGACGAGGTACCAGATGTCAAAGAGGATGGTCAGGATCACCCCGATCATCAGCAACTCCAGCACCAGCGGCCCGATGGAGAAGAGCAGGAATCGCAGCAGGAATTCGACGCCTTTGACCCCGCGTTCGATGATGCGGCTGAGCCCGCCGGTTTTGCGCGTGATATGGTAGCGCATGGAGAGGCGGTGGATGTGTTCGAAGGTTTCCAGCGCCAACATGCGCAGCGCGCGCTGTGCCACGCGGGCAAAGATCGCGTCGCGCAGTTGTTGGAAGCCCACATTCATCAGGCGCGCGACGCCATAGGCCACGGTCAGGCCAATCGCGCCGAGGGCAAGATCAGACACGCCTTCGCCCGACAATACATTCACGGCGTCGCGGTAAAGGATCGGGGTATAGACGGACACGACCTTGGACAGGACAAGCGCCAGCATCGCCAGCACGACGCGCTGCTTTACCCAAGGCTTGTCGTCAGGCCACAGGTACGGCGCGACCTTGCGGATCGTGCGCAGGCCCGAGCGTTGCTCGGCCCGGGCGAGGTCGTCCTTATGTGTGGGCGCTGGCTGTGCCTGTTCGGCGTTTTGGGCCGAGGTATCTGCTGGCATGAAATCGGGTCCTGGATGTCAGGCCCCACTCTCTAAGGCAGAGGTGCGGGAGTTGCCAGCGTGGAGCGCTAGTTTGGCAGTTCGAACACCTGACCGGGAAAGATGAGGTCCGGGTCGCGGATACGGTCGCGGTTGGCCTCAAACACCTGGACGTAAAGCAGACCCTCGCCATAGCGGTCGCGGGCGATGGCCCAGAGCGTGTTGCCCGTCTGGACGGTGATCTGGGTGGCGGGCGCATCATCCGTATTGGCCTGTGCCAGAACGGCGGGGTCCTCGCGGCGGAAGGGGGTTTCGACGCGGCTGGTCACCTGACCCTCGTCGTTCAACTCGTCAACACGCAGGGTGTAGGTGCCGGTGTCAATCTCGGGCAACTCACCGCGCCATTTGCCGTCCTCGCTGACCTCAATCTCGGCGATGGGGGTATTGTTAACGTAGACGCGCACCATGTCGGCTTCGGATTGCGCGCGGCCTGCGAGTTCCACCTCGCCTTCATCGGAATAGCTGATGGAATCGAGCGCGATGTTGTCGAGCGCTGCGGGCGGCGTGCTCCCCAACACTTCGACACCGTCGGAGGTCGACCTGAGCACGGTCACCTCGGTCGTTGTGTCGGGCGAGGTGGAAGCGGCGGATGCGGTGCCGGTCGTTGCGACTTCGGGGGTCGTAGCTGACGGCGCTGTCGGGTCAGAATCTTCGCCGCTGGCGTCGGCCGAGGGCGCAAGCGCGGTCATTGTATCGTCTGGCGCAGGGGCTGGGGTTTCCTCCACCGTGGGCGCGTCGGTGTCGGCCACATCCGCCGTTGGAGCCTTGGCCACAGCCGGCGCATTGGGGGTTTGGGGGGTGGCCTGATCGGTCAGAGGCACCTCACCGGCGGGCAGGACAGACTGTTCGGTCGGTTGCGGCGTCACGGCGGCAAAATCCTCTGCCGCGGGCTGCACATCGTCCACATCGGGCGTGGCGTCGGCCACCACATCGGGGGCGTCGGTCGCGGGGGCGTCGGTGGCGGGGGCAACCGGATCGGCGGGCGTCTGGGGCGCGAGGATGACCTCGTCGACCGAGGCAACCTCATCCTCGCCCACACGCTGGATCACAGTGAGCACCTGAGCCACGGCTTGGCGCGGCAGGATCGTGATCGCGGCAAAGCTGCCGCCTGCGTCGGTCACCGCTTCGGCACGCTTGGCCCCGTCCAGCAACACAGACACGGTGCTGCCCGGGGCTGCGCGGCCTGCGATCACTGTCAGGCCATCTGATTCCACGCGCACCTCGTCGATGGAGGGCGGATCGGCCTTGGCTTCGGCGTCGACTTCGGGCGCTGGCTGGGGATCAGGCTGAACCGCTGCAACGGCAGGCTCTTCGACCGGCGAACGTTCTGCAGAAGGTGCGGGTGGCGTGGCTTGGTTGGCATTGAAATACAGGCCAGCCCCAATCGCCACCGCAACAACAAGCACGCCAGTGCCTGCCAAGGCACCGCTGGACCCGGCAAATGCCGCCCATCTTGACATGTTGACCCTTTCCACCGCACCGGTTTGCCCGGTTTCGTTGCGCTTGCATAACAGGCAGCGCTATAGCGGTCAAAATAACGGCGTCACAATCCCATCACTTTCGCGCGCCCGTTACAGGAGCACCACATGTCCTCACTTTCCGTCTGCGTCTATTGCGGCTCGCGGCCCGGCGTTGCGCCCGCCTACACCACCGAAGCCGAAGCCCTCGGGGCCGGGATTGCCACCCGGGGGTGGCGGTTGGTTTACGGTGCAGGCGACGTGGGGTTGATGGGGGCTGTTGCACGGGCCGCGCAAACGGGTGGCGCGGATACTTTTGGCGTCATTCCCCGGCACCTCGTGGACTGGGAAGTCGGGAAAACCGACCTGACGCGTTACGTGGTGACCGAGACGATGCACGAGCGCAAGAAGGTCATGTTCATGAACTGCGACGCGGTGGTGGTGATGCCGGGCGGCGCCGGATCGCTGGATGAGTTGTTCGAAGTGCTGACATGGCGGCAATTGGGCCTGCACGAAAAGCCCGTCATTCTGATGAATGTGAAGGGGTATTGGGACCCGCTGGTCGGCTTGCTGGACCATGTCGTTGCCAGCGGTTTTGCTGATGCCACGCTACTGGACTACTTCGCCACCGTCCCCGATGCCGAAGCCGCGTTGGCGGCACTGGCCTAGATCAGCCCGCCGAAATCTCGACCACGGTGATTTCAGGCACCACATTGAAGCGCGCCGGGACCACGGCACAGCCGATACCCCCCGATACAATCAGATGGCGTCCATCTGACATGTAGTGGCCCCAGTTGAACTCTTCGTTCGACGACGCCGCGATAAAGGGCGACCAGTTGCCTATCTGGACCTGACCGCCATGGGTGTGACCGGACAAGGTCAGCAAAACGCGGTCTGGCACATCAGGCCATATGTCCGGTTCGTGGGCGAGCAGAATACAAGGTGCATCATCGGTGACCTCGGTCAGGGCGGCGTCGAGGTCGTCAAACCCCTCGCCTTCGGGCCCGGCGTCAAAGGGGCGCTGGTCACCGAGGCCAATAAGCCAGAACGCATCGTCGCCGTCGCGCAGTCGCACGGCCTGATTATCGAGCAACGGAATGCCATGATCGGCAAGCGCCTTGGCCGCTTCGGGCGTGCCATGGGACTGGGCCGCATCGCTGTCCTGCCACCAGTCGTGATTTCCCAGCACGGCGTAGCTGCCCAAAGGTGACGTGAAAGCCGCGAGCCGCCCGACGATATCCGCCTTGGTCATGCGCCCGATGGTCAGCGGATGTGCGGCCTGATAGTCGCCAAGGTGCACGGCCAGATCGGGTTTCAGCGCGTTGGCACGTGCCACAATCCGCGATACGCGGGACAGCGGGATGTGCGGTGCGCCCGCGTGCAGGTCACTGATGATGACGATGCGGAGTGGCTTGCGACCGGCCCAGCAAGTGTCTTTGACCGACCAGCGCACGACGCGCAACCGCCAGGCCGGTTCGATCCACCAGGAATAAACAACGAAGGCCAGCAGCGCCGCTGCCAGCCCCCATAGAAGTGTCATAAGCATCGGCTTATCGCGTCACATGCGCGATGCGACGTTTTCCCAATTGACCAGATTGTCCAGGAAGTTGGTCAGATAGGCAGGCCGCTTGTTGCGGAAGTCGATGTAGTAGGAATGCTCCCATACATCACAGCCCAGCAGCGCGGTCTGACCAAAGCAGAGCGGGTTCACGCCGTTCTCGGTCTTGGTGACTTTCAGGCTGCCATCCTTGTCCTTGACCAGCCACGCCCAGCCCGAGCCAAACTGACCCGCACCTGCGGCCGAAAATTCGTCTTTGAATTTATCGACGGACCCAAAGCTTTCGGTCAGGGCCTTTTCCAACTCACCCGGCATCGCGGTGTCACCCGGCCCCATCATTTCCCAGAACTGGTTGTGGTTCCACAACTGGCTGATGTTGTTGAAGATACCGTTCTGGGCCACAGCATTGGCGTCATAAGTGCCGACGATGATGTCTTCGAGCGACTTGCCCGCCCATTCGGTGCCTTCAATCGCCTTGTTGCCATTTGTGACATAGGCGTTGTGGTGTAGGTCGTGGTGGTATTCCAGCGTTTCCTTGGACATGCCTTTGGATGCAAGCGCATCGTGGGCATAGGGAAGGTCGGGAAGTTCAAAAGCCATGGCGGCCCCCTTTCAGATATTTCAAGGTTGTGCCTGACAGATTGTGCGCAGGTCGGCAAGATCAAGGCGTTTTCGGTTGGAAATTCCCTTAGCGGTCCAACACGCCCTGTGCGCACTGGCCTTTTCCGTTGATCGAATTCAGCACGCCGCGGATGGATCCCGAGACAGTCACCGCAGTGCGGTCTGCGTTCAGAACCGCGCGGTATCCGATGGTCGCAGGGCGCGGGCGGGCCGGGATATTGCTGACGCGCCAACTCAGGATATATTTGCCATCCTGCCGTTGGCGGGCACGCATCGCGATGGGTTTCTCATAGACCTCGTCGATGAAGACGTCGAACACTTCGGCGCCGGACCCGTCATCGGGAAAGCGGAAGACGATGACAGGCGACATGAAGCCGTCACCCGTATCGCGGACGTTGCAAACCAGATCCAAGGCAAAGGCGGGTGCACCGCCGCCGATGGCAATTGCCAGGGCCAGTAAAAGACGTTTCATAGAGTTCCCCGTTTTTTTGTGGTGACGCTGATGCGCGACAATCCGCTCAATCGCAACGGGAAAAATGCAATTTTCTATAAAATGTCGACGGTGCTGCCTTTTTGCGCCGCGGTGCATAGAAGGTCGAAGACATATTGCGCCTGACTGCGGAAGCAGATGATGCGGAAGCGATCGGTGTCGTGCAGCCAGAACGCGGCGGGCACCTGTGCGAGGCGGGTCCGGCGGAACATGCCGGGCGTAAAGGCATCGAGCGCCAGATCGACGGGCGCCAGTTTGGCCAGCACCTCGCGGGCGTGCGGGCCCGACAGATCGAACACCGCGCGGGCATCTGATACGTCGACGCACAAGCTGTGAAGCGTGCCGAGCGTGGCGCGCATCTTGTCTAGGTTGGGGGCCACGGTGTCGTAGGGGCACAGCACCAGCAGCTCGTCCGGGGACATCCAGCAGATACCGCGGTTTTCGACGCAGTTGGCGTGGCCTTGGGCGGGCATGTCGACGGCAGCCACCCCGGTGGCTGCGTTCTTGATCTTGGGGTCGCCCAACGGGCCGCGTACGGTGATCATCCCCTGCAGCGGCACTTCGGCCACTGTGGCGATCCCTTCGGACCAGGAGGCCCCGTTCAATGCGCTGACGGCGTTAGACATTCTGTTTCTCCCCCTCGGGGTCATAGAACACCGGGCTGACGATCCTGGCCTTGTGGGTTGTGCCATCGGTGCCAGGGAAATCGATCACCTCGCCCATCCGGTCGGGTCCGTGCAGGACCAGACCCATGGCGATGCCCTTGTCCAGATTGGGGGAGTGATAGGATGACGTCACCCGCCCCTGCATGTTGCGCTGACCATTGTCGTTCGTGCCGTCCGCCACCGCATAAGCCCCATCGGGCAGGACCGACCCATCGAGCGTCTCCAGCCCCACCAACTGCCACCGCTCGGGGTCGGCCATGTGCGTGCGCTCTTGCGCGCGTTTGCCGAGGTAGTCTTCCTTCTTCTTCGACAGCGCCCAATGCAGGCCAAGGTCTTGCGGGATGACGGTGCCGTCCGTCTCGTCCCCGATCATGATGAACCCTTTTTCGGCGCGCAGAATGTGCAACGCTTCGGTGCCGTAGGGCATTACGCCAAGCGCGTCGCCTACGGTCATCAGTGCGTCCCAGAACGCCTGCCCTTCGGACGCTTTCACCGCGATTTCGTAGCTCAACTCGCCAGAGAACGAGATGCGGTAGGCCCGCACGTCGAACCCGCCCAGCGTGCCATCAGCCCATTCCATAAAGCCAAGCGCGTCGGCAGAGACATCCATGCCACCGAGCGCTTCCAGTGCCTTGCGCGCGTTCGGCCCCACAACCGCGATCTGGGCATATTGCTCGGTCACGTTGGCGACATAGACCTGCATGTTCCACCATTCGGTCTGCAGCCATTCCTCCATGTGAGCATGGATACGTTCGGCCCCGCCGGTCGTAGTGTGACAAAGGAAGGTCAGGTCATCGATCCGCGCGACGACACCGTCGTCGATCAGAAACCCGTTTTCGCTGCACATCAACCCATAGCGGCATTTGCCGGGTTTCAGCGTGCTCATCATGTTGGTGTAGAGCATGTCGAGGAACTTGCCCGCATCCGGCCCCTTCACGATCAGCTTGCCCAGTGTCGATGCGTCGAGCAGACCGAGGTTTTCACGCACGTTCTTCGTTTCGCGCATCACGGCGTCGTGCACGCTCTCGCCGCTGCGGACATAGGCATAGGGACGCCGCCAGTGGCCCACCGGCTCCCAGTCGGCTCCGTTGGCGTCATGCCAGTCGTGCAAGGGCGTGCGGCGGATCGGCTGGAACACCTTGCCGCGCGCCTCGCCCGCAATCGCGCCCATCGAGATGGGGGTGTAAGGCGGGCGGAACGTGGTGGTGCCAGTCTGTGGAATGGGTTGATTCAACGCATCAGAAAGGATCGCGAGACCGTTGATATTGCTTAACTTCCCCTGATCCGTAGCCATGCCTAGCGTAGTGTAACGCTTGGCATGTTCAACGGACTCGAACCCCTCTTGCGCCGCAAGCTGGACGTCCGACACTTTGACGTCGTTCTGATAATCGAGCCATGCCTTGGCGCGCAGGGCCGCGCCCGCGCCTTGCGGCATCAGCCAGACCGGTGCCATCGGCGCCTCCTCGACGCTGCTTGCATCGGGGATCGCCGCCTTTTTGGGCTTGTGGCCGGTCGCGCGGGCAGCGGCCTGCCCGATGGCATGGGCATCGCCCACCAATTCGGCCAGTCCGAAATGGCCATTGGCCGACCCTGCCGGACTGACAAAGGCGTTGCCGTCCGCGCCTATTGGCGCTTTATCCACATCCGGACGGAACATGGCAAAATCATTGTCCCACAGCAGCTTGCCACCGCAGTGCGACCACAGGTGCACCACGGGGGACCAGCCGCCTGACATCGCCACGGCATCGCACGCGATGTCCTCCAGCATCGCGCCTTCGCCCGCCTGCGAACAAACGGCCACGCCGGTCACACGCTTGCCGCCCAGCACCTTGGAGACACCATGGCCCATCATCACCCGGATGCCGGCCTCTTTGGCCTTTGCCACAAGCGGACTGTCGACCGGCAAGACGCGTGCGTCCAGGATGGCGGGCACCTCAAGCCCTGCGGCTTTCAAAACGATTGCGGTGCGGTAAGCGTCGTCATTGTTGGTCACGATCACGGTGCGGTCGCCCGGGCTGACACCGTAGTTCACCACGTAGTCGCGGACCGCAGAGGCCAGCATCACACCGGGGATATCGTTGCCCGCAAAGGACAGCGGGCGTTCGATCGCGCCGGTTGCGGTAATGATGTGGCCAGCCCGGATGCGCCACAGCCGATGGCGCGGCCCGTCCGCGTCCGGCGCGTGGTCGGTCAGACGTTCGTATCCCAGCACATAGCCGTGGTCATACACCCCTGCCCCCATGGTCCGTGTGCGCATCGTGACATTGCCCATGTCAGACAGCTCTGACACCAGTTCGTCCACGATGTTATCCACAGGCTTGCCATCAACTTCGCCCCCATCGACAGGCGCACGTCCACCCCAATGAGCGGTTTGTTCGAGCAAGAGCACGCGAGCGCCCGAGATGGCGGCAGATTTTGCAGCCACTAGACCGGCGACACCGCCGCCAATCACCAGCACGTCGCAGAAGGTATGAAAGTGCTCATACGTATCCTGATCGCGCCCCTTTGGGGCCTGACCCAGACCGGCTGCTTGCCGGATGAAGGGCTCGTAGACATGCTTCCACAGCGGGCGCGGGTGAATGAACATCTTGTAGTAGAAACCCGCGGGCATAAAGCGCGACAGCTTCGCGTTGATCGCGCCCACGTCGAATTCCAGGCTGGGCCAGTGGTTTTGCGAGGTGGCCAGAAGCCCCTCGAACAACTCGGTCGTGGTGGCGCGCTGGTTGGGTTCGAATTTGCCCTCGACCCCGAGATTCACCAGCGCGTTTGGTTCTTCCGGCCCCGCCGTCACGATGCCGCGCGGACGATGGTACTTGAAGGACCGGCCCACGAGCATCTGATCGTTGGCGAGTAAGGCGGACGCCAGCGTGTCCCCTTCGAACCCGCGCAACTGTTTACCGTTGAACGTGAATCGGATCGCCTTTTCCTTGTTCAGAAGGCGACCGCTCGCGGCAAGACGTGTGCTCATGTTCGGGCCTCATCGCTGCGGCAGGCGTCGGAGCCTCCGGCGGTCGTATTTTTGGTCAGAAGAAACATCAGGCGATATCCCTCCACGCCCAGCCGGGGCGCTTTTCGGAGATGGTGTCGAGGATCTCTTTCGGGGGCTCCGTCACCTGCGCCGAATAAGTGCCGAAGACTTCCAGCGTCGTGGTGCAGCGCGCAGCATGGAACCACTTGCCGCAGCCATAAACATGGCGCCAGCGTTCGAAATGCACGCCTTTGGGGTTTTCACGCATGAACAGATAGCTTTCGAAATCATCGTCCGACGATCCGGGGCCGAAGCGTTTCAGATGCGCCTCACCGCCTGCGTGGAATTCCGTCTCTTCGCCGGTCACACCGCAATTGGGGCAGGTCAGGATCAGCATGGGCGCGCTCCGGTCTGTGGGGCGGACACGCAAAAGGCGGACGTCCGAAGACGCCCGCCTGATGCGGTCCGTGAGGGGAGGAGTGGGTTGTCGTTATTCCGTGGGCACTGCCGTGCCTGTTGCGCCGGTCGCGTCCGTTGCTGCAGGCGCGATAGCGTCCTGGGTCGGTCCGCCCTCGCCGCCGCCGGATCCGATGGACCCCAGCAGGGCAAGCAGCGCGACAACCGCCACGATGACCGCGAATGAGATAAGCAGCCCGCGGCCGGACACGCCGTCGCCACGATGGATGTTCGGGTTTGGATAGTCTGACATGGGTAAGCCTCCAGTTTATGGAGGTCCATCTCAGCATGTGGTGGTTTGGGCGCAATTGGGTGGCCGCAGGGGCGCAAAAACGGGCCGAGGCCAGCCGGTTTGAGCGGTTGCAGGTGGCTGCGTCCCGCCGGTTTTGCGATTTCGCGTGACCCAAGCGGCGGTTCTGTGCCACTGTCAAGCGAAGTTGACAGGAGGACATCATGGATCACACAACCGGCGCCATCCTGGTCTTTGGCGCGATTGC
>JBCDEK010000083.1:0-14657 GCA_039179785.1 Pseudomonadota bacterium
GGTCGCTGGAGAGGATCTACGAGCTCTTCCCAAGGTTGGGAGAGCGGCGCAAGCAGGAGGGCACGACCCTCTCGGGCGGCGAACAGCAAATGCTTGCGATCGGCCGGACACTTGCGCGCGATGTCAAACTGCTGCTGCTGGACGAGCCCTACGAGGGCTTGGCCCCCGTCATCGTGCAGGAGATCGAACGCACGCTGGAACAAATCAAACAGCTCGGCATGACCACGATCATCGTCGAACAAAACGCCATTGCCGCCCTGCACCTCGCCGACCGGGCCATTATCCTGGACATGGGTCAAGTCGTCTTCGACGGCACTGCTCAGGAGGTGCTTGATAACGCCGAGCTTCGGCAGGAATATCTGGCGATCTGATCACCGTCACTGGGGTCACAATCATACCGGGGGATGCCGGTCCTCCGACAACAACAATGCCAGGGGGAAACAGATGTCAGATCTCTACGCCGTACCAGCCAGCAGCGCGTCTGTTGCGCATGTTGGTGAGGGTCAGTACCACGAGATGTACGCGCGGTCGGTCAGTGATCCCGAGGGGTTCTGGGCGGAGGAGGCGCGTCGTCTGGACTGGATGACGCCGCCCACGGTGATCAAGAACACGACGTTTGCGTACCCCGATGTCTCGATCAAGTGGTACGAGGACGGGGTCCTCAACGTCGCGGCCAACTGCATCGACCGCCATCTTGCCACCCGCGCCGATCAGACGGCGATCATCTGGGAAGGCGACGACCCCGAGGTCGACCGCCACATCAGCTACCGCGAGCTGCACGAACACGTCTGCAAACTCTCCAACGTCCTCAAGGGCCTCGGGATCGCCAAGGGCGACCGCGTCATCCTCTACATGCCGATGATCCCCGAGGCGGCCTACGCCATGCTGGCCTGTGCGCGCATCGGGGCCGTGCACTCCATCGTCTTCGGGGGGTTTTCGCCGGACGCGCTGGCCGCGAGGGTCGACGGCTGCGAGGCCAAGCTGATCGTCACCGCCGACCAGGCCCCGCGCGGCGGGCGGGTCACGCCGCTCAAGACCAACGCGGACAAGGCGCTCGACATCCTCGGCCGCGATGTCCCCGTCCTGGTGGTCGAGCGCACGAACGGCGATGTCCCGATGAAGCCGGGCCGTGACCATTCCTATACCGCGCTGATGGCCGGGGCCTCGGCTGACTGCCCGCCCGAGCCGATGGGCGCCGAAGATCCGCTGTTTATCCTCTACACGAGCGGTTCTACCGGCCAGCCCAAGGGTGTTTTGCACACCACGGGCGGCTATCTGGTCTGGGCCTCGATGACCCACCAGTACACGTTCGACTACCACGACGGCGACATCTACTGGTGCACGGCGGATGTCGGCTGGGTGACGGGGCACACCTACATCGTCTACGGGCCGCTCGCGAACGGGGCGACCACGCTGATGTTCGAGGGCGTGCCGACCTACCCCGACGCGGGGCGCTTCTGGGCGGTCTGCGAGAAGCACAAGGTGAACCAGTTCTACACGGCCCCCACCGCCATCCGCGCGCTGATGGGCCAGGGGACGGGGTTCGTGGAGCCCTATGATCTGAGCGATCTCAAGGTGCTGGGCACGGTCGGCGAGCCGATCAACCCCGAGGCCTGGTAGTGGTACTACAACGTTGTCGGCAAGGGCAAAGTCCCGATCGTCGACACCTGGTGGCAGACGGAAACCGGGGGTCACATGATCACCTCGCTGCCGGGCGCGATCGCAATGAAGCCGGGCTCGGCCACCCTGCCGGTCTTCGGCGTGCAGCCCGTGGTGCTGGAGCCCGCCTCGGGCAAGATCATCGAGGGCAACGGCGTCGAGGGGGTCCTGGCCATCGCCGACAGCTGGCCTGGCCAGATGCGCACGGTCTGGGGCGACCACGCGCGGTTCGTGTCGACCTATTTCGAGCAGTACAAGGGCTATTACTTCACCGGCGACGGCTGCCGGCGGGACGAGGACGGCTATTACTGGATCACCGGCCGGGTCGACGATGTGATCAACGTGAGCGGCCACCGGATGGGCACGGCCGAGGTGGAAAGCGCCCTGGTCGCCCACAAGGCGGTCTCGGAGGCCGCGGTGGTCGGCTATCCCCACGACATCAAGGGCCAGGGCATCTACTGCTACGTCACGCTGATGGCCGGCGAGGAGCCCACGGAAGACCTGCGCAAGGAGCTGCGTACCTGGGTGCGCCAGGAGATCGGGCCGATCGCGAGCCCGGACCTGATCCAGTGGGCGCCGGGCCTGCCCAAGACGCGCTCGGGCAAGATCATGCGCCGCATCCTGCGCAAGATCGCCGAGGATGATTTCGGCGCGTTGGGCGACACCTCGACGCTCGCTGATCCATCGGTGGTCGATGACCTCATCGAAAACCGCATGAACAAAGGCTAATCGGTCAAATCCCGCCAAGCCACTTGCAAACCGCGCCACACCTCTGGCGCGGTGTCTGCTTTGGCGGCACACTGGGCGCATGACGCCCGCACACGACACCTATTACAAGATCGCCCGTACCACCGAACAGCTGTGCGGCCTTCTCCACGTCGACGCGGCCGCCGTCATGCGGCGCATGCGCTTCCCCGCCGACTTTCTCCAGAACGAAGGGCGCGGCGTCACTGCCTCCGACTACTTCGCCGGCTGGAACGCCATCCTCGCCGAAGCGGACCGCGACGACGCCCCGCTGTTTCTGGGCCGCGCCTATGCCCGCGGCCCGTTCAACCCGGCCTTCTTCGCCTTTACCTGCAGTCCAACCGTCGCCATCGGCCTCAACCGGCTGTCACTGTTCAAGCCGCTCACTGGCCCGCTGTTTCTGGGCCTGCGTCGCGGTGCCGATCAGTCGCTTGAGGTCACCAAGACCTCGAACCAACCGGCCCTGCCTCTGCCCGCCACCTTCGCGGCCACCGAACTGGCCTTTCTCACCGAAGCCATACGCGCCTGCACGGGCCACCCCATGGTGCCGCTGTCCGCCAGCCTGCCTCAACGCCTTCCCTGCCACACGGCGCTCGAAGATTTCCTGGGCGTCCGCATCGACATCGGCGCAACCGCCCGCATGACCCTGCGCGCCAAAGATGCCGACCGCAAATTACTCTCCGCCGATCCCGCGCAATGGGCGCAGCTTGAACCCGGCTACAAAAGACAGATGCAATTGCAAACAGCGGAACAGGCCGTGTCGTCCCGTCTGCGCGCCACCCTGGCCGAAATGCTGCCCGCGGGCGAAGCGACCATCGACGCCGCCGCGCGCCGCATGCGCCTGAGCACCCGCAGCCTGCAACGTCACCTGCGCGACGAAGGCACCACATTCCAGAAAGCGCTCGACAGCACCCGTGCCGACCTCGCCCGCACCTACCTGACTTCAACGGAACTCAACGTGGCTGAAATCAGCTATCTGCTGGCCTACCGCGATCCCAACTCGTTCTACCGCGCCTTCAACACCTGGACCGGCCAGACCCCGCAATCCGTGCGCGACGGCACAAACGCCTAAACCGATCGCGTCACGTCGTGGCGATAGACCCAGTCCTGCCGCGCATGGATCAGTCCCGGCACCAGCCGCGCGCCCAACGCCATGGGCCCATAGAACCCGATCTGCCCCAGCCCAGACGCCTTGTGAAACATCCGCGCATTGGCGGCTGATCCCGCCTGTATCCGCGACACCCGGTCAATGCGCAGATCAAAATAGCGCTGCAACGCCCGCTCGATATCCGCTGCCCCATCCAAAACGGCAGCCAACGTCCAAGCATCTTCCAACGCCTGCACGGCCCCCTGCGCCATGGACGGCAACATCGGATGCGCCGCGTCCCCAAGCAGCGCCACATGCCCATCATGCCAGCGTGGCAATGGTGCCCGATCAAAAAGCGCCCACCGGTTCAGCAAGGGTGCCTTGGCGATGATCCCCGCAATCACCGGGTCCCACCCCGCAAACGCGGCGATGGAGTCATCCCGACTGCCTTCGATCCGCCAGCCTTCGGGCGCGGGTTTGGGTTCCTCCACCATGCCCACGAAATTCGCAAGCGTGCCCGCCCGCAGCCGCGTTGTCACCGCGTGCCGCTTGTCCCCGGCCCAGACACAGGCCGTGGGCGGTGGCGGCGCGTCCAGTGCGTCAACGCGCACCACCGCCCGCCACGCAATATTGCCGGTATAGCGCGGATCACCCGGCCCCAGCATCTGACGCCGGATCACCGAATGCAGCCCATCCGCCCCCACCACCAGATCAGCGGACACACGCGTGCCGTCGTCAAGCGTCACCTCTCCCTCGGGCGCGTACGCCGCCACGGACTGCCCCGTCCGGATCGCATCAGGGGCAAGCTGACCAAGGCGCTGCGCCAAGGCATCAACAAGGTCGGCACGATGCACATGCAGGTAAGGCGCCCCCCACCGCCGCACCGCATATCCCTTCATCTGCAGCCGAAACACCTGCCGCCCCGACACACCCAACCGCATCTCGATGGCCTCGGGCTCAAAAACCCTCTTGGCCAATAACGGAGCCACGCCAAGCGCCTCCAGCACCCGCCACCCGTTGGGCGAAATCTGCAACCCCGCCCCCACCTCTGACAAAGCCGACGCCTGCTCGACCGCGGTCACCTCCCAGCCCCGCAGGCGCAGCGCTATGGCCGCCGACAGCCCGCCAATGCCACCCCCGACTATCAGCGCCTTCATGTCAGCACACCCTCTGCCCGCAGCGCCGCGATCCGATCCGCGTCATATCCCAGCTCCGCAAGAACGGCCCCCGCATCCGCCCCCGGTGCAGTCGGCGGTGCCGGTTGGCGCGATCTGTCACGACCAAAGCGCGGTGCCGGGGCAGCCTGCCACACACCGCCGGGGGCCACATAGGTGCCCCGCGCCGCCAGATGCGGGTCCTGCCGCGCCTCCTCCATCGTCAGCACCGGGGCCACACACGCATCGGTCCCGGCAAAGGTCTCGGCCCACTCATCCCGGCTACGACTGGCAAAGACATCGCCGATGATCCGGGCAAGTGCGGACCACCCGCTGCGATCATTCTGCTCGGGCAAGGTGGCCGCGTCCAAACCCAACCCCGCGATCAGTTGCGCATAAAACTGCGGCTCCAGCGCCCCCACCGCCACATCTCGACCGTCCGCACAGCGATAACAGCGATAGAACGGCGCGCCGCCATCCAGCCAATTCTCTCCCGGCTGATCGGTCCAGAACCCGCTGGCCATGAACCCGTGCAACAGCCCCATCATCGCGGGCACCCCGTCGACCATCGCCGCATCGACCACCTGCCCCCGGCCCGTGCGTCCGCGCGCAATCACCGCCGACAACAGGCCAAAAACCAGAAACATCGACCCGCCACCGTAATCCGCAACCAGGTTCAGCGGCGGCCGCGGCGGTGCATCGGGCGTCGCCATCAGGCTCAGCACCCCGGTCTGTGCCAGATAGGTCAGGTCATGCCCCGCAGTCAGCGCCAGCGGCCCCTCCTGCCCCCACCCGGTCATCCGGCCATAGATCAACCGGTCAGGCACATCCTCCGGCCCCAGCCCCAGCCGCTCCATCACGCCGGGGCGGAACCCCTCGATCAGGATATCCGCCTCAGCGAGCAGATCGCGGGCCACGCCCAGGCCCGCATCGGATTTCAGGTTCAGCGCAACCGACCGCTTGCCCCTCCGGTTCACGTCATAGGGGTCAACCGGACCAGAGGCACGGTCGATAAACACCACATCGGCGCCCATATCGGCCAGCAGTTGCCCGGCCAGCGGGGCTGGCCCCAGCCCCGCGAACTCGACAACGCGCAAACCTGCCAGCGGCCCGGTCACGCAGCCACCTTGATCGTGCCATCCGCCACCCATGCGTCAAAGATCGCCAAAGCCGCATCCGCAAAGTCATCATCATTGATATGCGCCGCCACTTCCGTGAACCCCAGCGGCGGCGTAATGGCGGCGCGCATCTCGTCACAGAAGGCGGCCAGGGCCTCAGGGTCATGGGCCGGACCGCCGGGCCGATCCCACTCCTCGATCCCGCCCGCGGGCAGGATCACATGCGCCGGTGTGTCATGCTGCATCAGCCGCGCCGCGATCTCCCGCGCCGTCGCGCGCCGTTCCTCGGCAGTGAAGGCCGAACACTTGATCAACCGATTGTGCGCGTGAAACGGGCGGTCCTGATACTGCGCCGGAATGTCCTGCCAGCCCGCAAAGTCGATCAGGTCCAGGCACCCCGGCGCCACAATCCGCGGAATGCCCGCTCGGCCTGCATTCAGCATCCGATCCGCCCCGCCATGCACCACCGATCCCGCCATCAGATTGCCAAGCTCGGACAGCGCAAAATCCATCACACAGGCAAATCCCCCCTCGCGCGCGATACTTTCAAAGGCCATGCCGCCCATGCCCGTCGCGTGAAAAATCGCCACCTCAAAACCACGCGCCTCCAGTTCCGGCTTCAGCCGCTTCATATAGCGCAGGCACGACGATCCCAGCGACGTCATGCCCACCATGGGGCGATCCGACACGGGCGGCTCAACCGCCCGCGCCGCGCCCAGCACCGCACCCGCGGCCTGGCTGAGCGACGCCTTGCACACCGAATTCAGCCCATAAAGCCCGCCGGCCCACAGGATCATCTGGATATCCGCCGACAGACGGTCGGTCGGGATCACGGGTGAGAAACTCACTGTGGACACAACGTATTTCGGCACCCCCAACGGCAGCGCCTGGCAAATGTCCAGTGCCACGTCCGTTCCCATCGATCCGCCCAGGATCACCACACCGTCAAAGCGGCCCTCCTCAAACAAGGACACCGCCAGCGCGCTGCCCCCCTTGGCCATGATCTGCATGGCCGTATTCTCGTCACCGCTGTCGATGGCCGCCTGAATGCTGCTGCCCGCCGCTTCCGCCACCTCGGCCTTGGTCACATCCACGGGGATAGCAGGATCGCCCAGAACGGAAATGTCCATACGCAGCACACCGCCGCCCATCGCGGTGATACGCTCGGCCATATACGCCAACTCGTCGTTCTTGGTGTCGTAGGTGCCGACCACCAGAATGGTCTTGTCTGTCATGCGTCTTCCCCATCTCGCGCCGCACCATGCAAGCACAGGCCGCGCAGCGGTGAAACCGCAAAAGCACGCGGTTCAATGGACGGAGGGAAGGGAGAGAAATGGAGCGCCCGTTCGAACAAGGTTCGAACCGAGTCAAAGGCCCGGCTGCATCATTTGACGAAAGGAAAATGGTGCGGCCGGCGAGACTCGAACTCGCACGAGTGTTACCTCACAGCGACCTCAACGCTGCGCGTCTACCAATTCCGCCACGGCCGCACGCCTTGACTTGGTAGGCGGGGTTTAGCGGCGAACGCGGGCCTTGCCAAGACCGAAAACTCAAAGAAAAACCGGGGCCGTTTCGGGCCCCGGTCTCACCTCACGCAAAGCGCGCGATCACATCAGTTGCTGGACACCCCAAAGCTGGGCAATGCCGCCGGTTGCACCGTAGGCTGCGCCGGAGCGACCAGCCCCGAATTCGAGGTCCCCAGTTGCAGCGAGGCCTGCCGCAGCAACTCCACCCGCTCGGGCTGGCCGGGGGCAAAGACGGCGGGCGCGCCGGCATCCACGGCCTTCAACCCTTCGGCATACCATACGCGGGCGCTATCAATCCGCTTGGTGGTGCCAAAGCCCTGCGCCAGATGGTGGCCCATCACCTCGCCATAGACATGGTCACCCATTGCAAACAGCAACAATGCCGACCCCAGCGCCACATCCATATTGTCGGTGCGATATCCAACGCCCATGCAAATCTGCGCCGTGCCCTTCAACTGTGCGGGCGACATGCCGGTGGTCAGGATAAAGCTGGCCACATCCTGCACCACTTCGGGCTGCGACTTCAGGGCAAGTGCGGCCACATGCGGTTGCATCGCCGGGCCAAACTGTTCGCACTGGCTGGCGATCTGATCGGGGGTAAAGCCCTGCACCTTGGCGATCATGTCCTCGCTCTTGGCGATGGCATAGGTGCGCGCCAGGCAGAACTGTTCGTTCAACGCCACATTCGGGTCCGTCATCGCCGCCGCGGTGGTAAAACCGCCATTGGTATTGGTCAGCAGCGACACGGTGTTGCAATGCGACGCCAACGATGCGGTGGCCCCGCCGCCCAGGAAGTTCGGCAGACCCGCCTCGGCCACGGGCGCTTCGGGTGCCGCGGCCTGCGTCTCGGGTGCTGCGGCCACAACGGTGGTCGTGGTCGTGGTGCCCACGGTGGGCGCGGCGGGCTGCGGTGCCACAACGATGGTCGTGCCCTGTTGCGGGAAGGCGGGCGTGGTTGGCTGCCCCGCCATCTCGGCGCGATAGGTCTTAAGCAATCCACGCGTGCCATCGGGATTGGCCGCAACCTGCTGGTTGACCGCATAGCCACCCGCCTGCGCCCGATTATAGGACGTGATCAGCAGGTTCTGCTCAAACGGCGTCAACTGGCCGGTCGCCGGATAGCCCAGATAGGCCTGATAAGCCGAAATCGCGTTACGCGACCGGCGCCCCAATTGGCCGTCCACCGAACCCGCGTTGAACCCGAAATAGTTCAGCGACGCCTGAATCTCGCGCCCCTCCTGCGTGGACGGGATACTCGGGCGATAGGTCTTGCGGGTATAGGTGCGCTGCGTCGCCTTCTTGCGTTGGTTCTGCTTGGTCGCCGCGTGGCCGACGATGCCACCGATAATAGCGCCCGCGACAAAGTCTCCTGCATCCGCTGTCACCCGCGTGGCAGGGACAATGGCCATCGACAGGGCGATACAGGAAACGGCAATGGATTTGGTGAACATAAAAAACCCTCCAGGAATATGATGCCATGCTACTGCATTCAGCGCATTTGGGGAGTCACAAATTCCCTACCCTGCCGCCCGGGGACGCAAAGCCTTGAAACTCGGATCAACCGGGGTGATGTAGGGGCAGACCCCGCGCCACAAGGACACCGCCCCGCCATGGCCGACGCCCAGCCACCAGTGATCGATATCGACATCGTGTCGGACGTGATGTGCCCCTGGTGCATCGTCGGTTTTCGGCAGTTGGAACAGGCGCTTGGCCTGACCGGCATGGGTGCGCGCGTGCGCTGGCATCCGTTCGAGCTGAACCCCGACATGCCCCAAGAGGGCCAGAACCTGGCCGACCACATTGCCCAGAAATATGGCGCAAGCCCCGCGCAATCAGCGCAGAACCGGGCACATCTCACCGCGATTGGTGAAAGTCTTGGCATCGCGTTTGCCTTTTCCGACGAAAGCCGCATCGTCAACAGCTTTGCGGCGCATCAGCTTCTGGACTTTGCCCTCGCCCAAGGCCTGCAACACCCGCTGAAACTGGCGCTCTTCAAGGCGCATTTCGCCGACCAGCGCGACGTGTCGGACCACGCCGTGCTGCTGGATGTGGCCGAAGAGGTCGGGCTCGACCGCACCGCCGCCCAAGAGGTGCTGACCTCTGGCGCGCTGACCGACAGCGTGCGCGAAAAACAGGCGTTCTGGACCTCGCACGGTATCACCGGCGTGCCGTCCATGGTGTTTGGCGGCAAATACCTGATCACAGGCGCCCAAGGGGCGGACACCTACAGCCAGGTGCTGCGCAAAGTGGCCGAAGGCGGGACCGCCTGATCCCATGGTCGAGTGGATCACGACCCCCGGGCTGACGGACTATCGCGCAGCCGAAGCCTGGATGGAAGCGCGCGCCACCGCCATCGCAGCGGGCTCAGCGCCGGAATGTATCTGGCTGCTCGAACACCCCCCGCTTTACACGGCGGGCACCTCAGCCAAGCCCTCCGACCTCACCGACCCCGACCGTTTTCCGGTGCACCAGACCCGCCGTGGTGGGCAGTACACCTATCACGGGCCCGGCCAGCGCGTGGCCTATACGCTGCTCGATGTGGGCAAACGCGGCCGCGACGTGCGCGCTTTTGTGCAGGACCTTGAGGCCTGGGTGATCGCAACGCTGGACACGTTCAACGTGCGCGGCCTGATCCGCGAGGGCCGCGTCGGCGTCTGGGTTGAACGGCCCGACAAACCGCGCGGTCCCGATGGTCAGACGGCCGAAGACAAGATCGCCGCGATCGGTATCCGCCTGCGCAAATGGATCAGCTTCCACGGGCTCAGCATCAATGTGGAGCCGGACCTGACCCATTTCGACGGCATTGTGCCCTGCGGGATTGCGGATCACGGAGTGACATCGCTGGTGGACCTTGGCCTGCCGGTGACCATGGACGACGTGGATGTGGCCCTGCGCCAGACCTTCGCGACGGCGTTCCCGGACCCGGCCTGATCCAAAGGCCGCGCGGACGCGCGACGCGATTCATTTTTTGGATGAGGGGTTTCACCCCTCAAACTCCCCATCGTATTTTCAGTCAGAAGAAGGGATTAGCCGAGCATGCCTGCCAGCGCCTTGGCCTGATAGCCTTTCATGACCGGTCGGACCGACCGGCTGGCGCAGATCAATAGCTCGGGGAACAGGCGCGCGATTTCGGTGGCCACCAGACCCTCTTCGGCGTCGCCGTATTCCGCGGCCTCTGCCGCCTCGCGGGTCAGGTGAAAGCTTTCGGTGGGCGCGCCTTCGGCAAAGATCACCTCGTGGCGATCCATCAGGATGTGGTAATAGACAATCTCGTCCACCGGTGCCCGATAGATCATGTCCCCCCGCGCCAGGTTGACGGCGCTGACCAGCACTTCATCGGCACCAAAAAGCATTTGCGCGCGCCAGTCTGCGATCAGCATCCGGTGTGCGGGCGACACCAGCAAATCGCGCGTGTTGCCCAACGCACCTGCGCTGATATTCACGGGCGCCAGCGCGCCCGCTCCATCCACCCGCCGGCGCAACACCGCGCGCACGGGCCGGTCGCCATTGTCCCAGGTTCGCAGGCGCATCCCCCGGCGCAACGCCTCGACCGGCACCGGCCCGTCCACAGTGTCAATCAGCGTCCCAGCGGTGAAACAGGCCACGTTGGTGTTGTCAAAGGTCAGATCATCGCCGGACACGCCGGTCATGGTGATCGACCCACCTAGCCCCGTGTTATCCGAGAAATCCCCAACCGACTGGTTCAGGACACCATCATCGGCCAGATCGTCGCGCAGCTCGAAAATGTGGGTGTAGTAGGCGCTCAGATCGATAAAGTCGTTGTCGGTCTGGTCGCCATCATCGATGTCGCCGCTGTTGCCCGCGTTGAAATCCGTGATGACGTCGGCACCGTCGCCCGGATTGAAGACAAAGATGTCGTCCCCTGCGCCACCGGTCAGCGTGTCATCGCCCGTGCCGCCCGTCAGTGTGTCATTCGACGCCTCGATGCTTTCGATCAGGAAGTTATCGATCGCAAAGCTTTCGTTTGCGATGCTCGCGTTTAGATCGCTGCCAAAACCGATGGTCAGCGTCTCGGGCGGATTGTCGATGGTGATCACGACGTTCATGATCGTGTCTTGCGAATTCGACACCGACCCCGGCGCGGTATAGCCCAGCTCACCTGTCGCCGTGTTGGTGAAATCAAGCGTATAGGTCGCGCCATCTGCGCCAATGAAGGTCTGGCTCGCCGGCGACGACGTGTCCCCCGCCTGATGGCTGAACCGCACCTCTTCGCCGTTCAGCGTGATGATGAAATCTTCGCCATCCCAACTGTCCAGCAGCAGCGCATCGAATTGCACCTGCACCTGGTCCGCATCGTCGCCAAGATCGAAGGTGCGCTCGGTGGCCACCGTGCCATCCGCGCTGCCGAACCGACCCAGCGATGTGCCCAAACCCGGATCACTCTCGGTGCTGTTGTCGGTCCAGCCCGTGGCCCCGCCTTCGAAGTCATCCTCAAAGATCGTCGTGCGCTCGGACCCACCGTCTCCGACAAGGCTGTCATTGCCCTCGCCACCATTCAGACTGTCGTCCCCGACGCCCCCCTCAAGCGTGTCATCGCCGTCATTTCCGACAATCGTGTCGTCGCCGCTCCCGCCTTCAAGAAGGTCGGCCTCGTCTTCTACGTTCAAGTCGGACGGAAGCAGCGCACCGTCGTAAATTTCGAACAACGAGATGTTGCCATCCAGGTGGTCCACCGTGGTGTTGGCCACGCCGTTGCCCGATGTCCACTGGCTCGCCCCCACGACCCACGGCTCGGTGTTGCCTTCCAGCGTGACCGGCACACCCGACGCGCCACCGCTGAGCAGCCCGTCCACATAGATCTGGATCGACTGCGCGTCCGCATCAAGCACGACCTGAATGTCGTGATCGGTGCCCGCCGTCACAAGCCCCGCAGGCGTTGACACATCATAACTGGTGGTATCGCTTTGCCACCGCAGATCGACACTGCCATCGGCGTTGATCCACGTGGTCAGGTGGCCGCCCCCATCAAAGCCCGAGCTGTCCCTTGAAAACAGGCCATACCGCCCCGAGGCGGGCAGCGCGTCCAGCGTGACCGACGTCACAATCGTCGCCGAGGTCAGATCATAGGCCGGGTCGTGGGGGATCTCGATAAAATCGTCGACCCCGTCCAGGCTGACCGACCCGCTGGCTGCGTCGTAGGTCGCGCCGCTTTGCAGGATGGCGTCATTGTCCAGGCTGGCCGCGTCGTCCAGCGGGTCCGTGGCGTCGTCGAAATCCCAACGCCCGATCGGCACGGCGGTGGACCCACCCGGTCCGGTGCCGCCCTCACCGCCCGAAATCACATCGTCGCCGCTGCCGCCCAGAACGGTGTCCGCGCCTGCCCCGCCTGACAGCGTGTCATCGCCGCTGCCGCCGTCAACGAGGTCGTCATCCCCCTGCCCCGACAGGCTGTCATTGCCGCCATTGCCGACAATCGTGTCATCCCCGGCGCCGCCCTCGATCACGTCATCGCCTTCGACCCCGGCAGGCGTGCCGGTCACCGAATATTCCGGACCCGGCGGCACCCCAAGCATGGTACTGCTGATCAGCCCCTGGGACACGCCGCCGGTGTCCGGCCCCGTGATCGTGGCCTGCAGCAGGTCCTGACCACGGTTTTCCCAGTACCGTATCTGGATCGTATACGTCTCGTTCGGGTCCAGCGTCACATCACCGAACCGGGTCGTGGCCGCCTGATGGAAGTCGTTGTTCAGATAGTCCAACGTGCCGCCGGTCTGGTTGTCGAACTGGACCGGATTGCCATTGGAATCAAAGATCTGGATGGTCGATCCATCGTCGGATCGTGTGGTCAGCCGATAGGTGCCCCCGGACACCACATTCAGCGTGCTGGTATAGATGATCCCAAAGTCTTCGGGGTTGCCCGTCGTGCCGCGTAGCGTGTTGGTCAACCCGCTTTCGTTGAAATCGGTGACATATCCCGACCCGATCCGCGTGCCATTTTCGATGTCAAAGGCCTGGCCGCTGGCCGATGAGAAATCGAAGTCGAACGCCTCGAAATGCCACGCGCCCGCGACCGGGCCGTCACCGCTCAGCACATCCGCGCCGTCGCCGCCCGAGATCGTGTCATTTCCGAACGCTCCGGTAAGCGTGTCCGCGCCGGTCGTGCCCGCTATGACCTGGTCGCCCTCGGTCCCGGGGTTGCTGTTGTCGTTGGTGGCCATATCCTGCACTCGTAAGACCACGCTTGGGCGCGTGGTTAAGTAAGGGTATGCCGCCAGAATCGGGCTGAACAAGGGATGAAACAAGACCTGAACATCACATTATCACGGCATTTCCGGGGCATTGTTTCAATTTTGGCGTGTATCTCCCCATCAACAGGCACAGTGTTGCGATCTTAGAAACAAGAGACGGCGTCCTCGGCCCATGCGCCGTCGGATTGCAGGATGTTTCACACGCGACAATTCATCCCGGCCTTTCGCTGCATCTTCCATTGATGCGGGCGGGCCAAATCTCTAGAACCGCTCATGAATCCATGCGCGGACAGGGAACCCCGCGCGTGGTGCAAGCAAACAGCCAGGAGGCACCGCATGGCAGACGCAGCCATTCACGGGCACGAGCACGAAGACGAACGGGGCTTTTTCACCCGCTGGTTCATGTCCACCAACCACAAAGACATCGGCATTCTCTACCTGATCGTCTCGGCCCTCGTGGGCTTCATCTCGGTCGCATTCACCGTTTACATGCGGATGGAACTGATGGACCCGGGCGTTCAGTACATGTGTATGGAAGGCGCACGCCTGACAGCCGCTGCCGCAGGCGAATGTACCCCCAACGGCCACCTCTGGAACGTGCTGATCACCGGCCACGGCATCCTGATGATGTTCTTCGTGGTGATCCCTGCCCTCTTTGGCGGATTTGGCAACTATTTCATGCCCTTGCAGATCGGCGCGCCGGACATGGCGTTCCCGCGCATGAACAACCTCAGCTTCTGGCTCTATGTCGCCGGTACGACACTGGCGGTCTGTTCGGTCCTTGCACCGGGTGGAAATGGTCAGCTTGGGTCTGGCGTGGGTTGGGTTCTTTATCCACCGCTATCCACAAACGAACAGGGCATGTCGATGGACCTTGCGATCTTCGCGGTGCACGTCTCGGGCGCGTCCTCGATCCTGGGGGCGATCAACATGATCACCACCTTCCTGAACATGCGCGCACCCGGCATGACGCTCTTCAAGGTGCCGCTCTTCTCGTGGTCGATCTTCGTCACCTCGTGGCTGATCCTGTTGTCCCTGCCGGTTCTGGCGGGCGCGATCACCATGCTCCTGATGGACCGCAACTTCGGCTTCACCTTCTTTGACCCCGCAGGCGGCGGTGATCCGGTGCTCTACCAGCACATCCTGTGGTTCTTCGGGCA
>JBCDEK010000130.1:0-4439 GCA_039179785.1 Pseudomonadota bacterium
GTTACATTTAAATGAGTGCGGTCTGGTAGAGTGACGGTTTCTCGACCATGGGGGCCCGTTTTGTAATTGTCCCTGTGCTCTTGGGTGGACGGTTGAAAATCCAAGTACAGCGCGGTCTCAACGCACGTCTGAGGTTTGCAGCCAGGAAACTCCACTTGCCAAAACCGCATTGGCGCAAAGGTTTGTGGGTCTCTGAACACCAAACGTAAGGGATGCAAGCCAGTGGTTCCGAAGGCTTCAGCAATTGAAACGATACGTTCTTCTTTTGTCATCTGTGGCATGATCACCCCGAAACCTTCCGGCACTAGAGTATCAGAAGCACGAAACGCCCGCGAAGTTTCAGCGGACAGCAAATCCAAGGATATCGAGAGTTGTGACAACGCGTCTCGAACCTGACGATCTGCGAGTTTGTGCTGGAGAAAATCTTTCAATGTCCATGCCAATGCAACCGAGGCGAGGAGCAGGACTACCAATACTAGCTTCCGCATAACGTACTTTTGACCTTACTTGTGCGCGAAGAATGCCGCGTGCTTACCCCTACCTCTCAATCTGCGCTGATTACAGTGCCGTGTCATTGTGTGGCCGCTCCTCAGCTTGGTGCTAGGGCTGGGCTTTGGCGCAGTGTTGGACCGTCACGCCATGTTTGTGGCCATAAAGTGCCCGGAGATATACGTTGGATCGCCTTCCCGCGGTCAGTCGATGGCATGGCTTGGGTGGCAAACCGGCCCTCCGGGGGCGGTTCGTTTGGCGAAATGAAAGGGGATCAGGGCTCTTCGTCGTGGCGTGTCACTCGGGGCTTGGTGGGCAGATTGCCCACCCTACGGTGGGCTTTACGTTGGGGCGACCTCGCGCAGCCATTGGAAGAGCCAGGTTTCGGAGAGTTTTTGGGCATCGTCGGCGATGTGGGCGGTGAGTTCGATCAACTCCTCGTCCCCGCCGTCGATGTCGATGAAGAGCCGCCAGGTGGGGTTGGCGGCGTCCGTGACCTTGTGCAGGACCATGCCGGTGATCTCGCCTGCGGAATGGGTGACGACGGGGGTGACGTCTGCGTCTTCGTCCATCATGCCCAAAGCGCCACCTTCAAAATCCACTACGAATTTGCGCAGGTTGGGGTTTTCGAGCGGGACGCCCGAGGGGCCGCCGACGCCTGCCAGCGTGCCTTGGACCCATGCCAGGCCGCCTGAGGGGGGCAGGTCGCCCCAGTGCATGCGCCAGGCGTAGGTGCGGCTCTCTCCGGCTTGTGGCGGCGTTTCTGGCACCCAGAAGGCGACGATGTTGTCGTCAATCTCGAGGTCTGCGGGGATTTCGACGAGGCGGACGGTGCCTGCGCCCCAGTCGTTCAGCGGTTCGATCATCACCGAGGGGCGGTCGTGGTAACGGGCGCCTGCGTCCTGGTAGTCTTCGTATGTCCGGTCGCGTTGGATCAGGCCGAATTGGGCCATGTCGGGTTCGTTGAAATACGATGATGAGACGCGCGGCGGATTGTTCAGCGGGCGCAAGAGGACGTCGCCGTTCTTGCGGATGATCTTGAGCGCTTCGCTGTCGTGGACCTGGGGGCGGAAGTCGTCGAAGTGCCGTTCGGAATGTTCGGCGAAGTAGAACATGGATGTGAGGGGACCGAGGCCCAGTTGGGGGACGCTGTTGCGGAAGTAGAGCGTCGCCTCGACATCCATGGTGGTGTCGTCGCCCGGCGTGATGGTGATCTTGTAGGCGCCTGCGACGGACGCGCTGTCGAGCGCGGCGTAGAGGGCGAGGGACGTGTCGGTGGGTTGCGGTCGTTCGATCCAGAATTCGGAGAAGCGGGGGAACTCTTCGGGGCCGTCGAGCCATGTGTTGATGGCAAGCCCGCGGGCCGAGAGGCCATAGGCGTTGCCGCGACCCAGAGCGCGGAAGTAGCTGGCGCCGAGGAAGGTCACCACCTCGTCAAACTTGGTGGGGTCGTTCAGGGGATGCGTCAGCTTGAGCCCTGCGATGCCGGGCAGTTCCGCATCGTCGGGCACGCGGGTGCCCACATCATTGCGGTATTCGAAATCGGCGGTGCTGAAGCGGATGGGATAGGATTTGCCGGTCTGCACTTCGTGGATGTGCACGGGGTCCTTGAACAGCCAGCCGGGGTGGAAGGGGGAGGCGTGGAAGGGCAGGTCCCTGTCAGACCAGTGGGCGGCCGTGGGGCGGAAGTAGATGTTGCGGTAGTCGTCGTAGGTCAGATCCTGGAGGAAGCTGCTGAGCGGGGCGGGGGGTGTGTCCGGACCCTGCGCGCGGGCTTCCATGTGTGTCTTGAGCCAGGTGAAGGAGAACGGTTTGCCGAGATCGCGTGCCAGGGTTGTCCGGGGCAGGGCAACCCCGGCCAGAAGCGTGGCAAGGACACTGCGGCGGGTGAGGTCAGGCATTCGGTGGCGTCCGGGTCGTGGTCGGGTTTGTGCATAGAGATGCAGGCCCGTGGGCTTGCGTCCAGCCCTGTTGCCTCACAATCCGGTATCTGTCTTTCACATCAGCGGCATTCTGCCGGAAACGCAAAAGGCCGCCGGGGGTCCGACGGCCTTGGGCAGTGTGACTGAACGGGCGCGTTAGCTGCCTTCGTCGGGCGCTGCGGCGATGGTGGCGAGGTAGGCGTAGATGTTCACGGCATCCTCTTCCTTGCGCACCTTGTAGGTCATTTTCGAGCGGCCCTTGTCGCCGGTCACTTCACGCAGGTAGCCGGTGGGGTCCTGAACGTAGGCGACGAACACCTCTTCGTTGACTGTCAGCCCTTCCATCGAGGCGGCGAGTTGGTTGATGTCGGAATAGCGGAAGTCTTCGACCATGCCGAACTGGCCGCCAATGATGCCGTAGAGGTTGGGACCTGTCTTGGCGTTGCGGCCTGCCAGCGTGTCGCCCGCTTCGTTCTGGACGACGTGGCACGAAATGCATTGGCGGAATGCCTTTTCCCCTTCGGTGGCGTCACCGGAGGCGGCGTGGCCGTCAGCGAATGCGGGCACGGCCAGCGTGGCAGTTGTGGCTGCGATGGCAAGTGTGCGGAACATATGTCTCTCCTTCCAAAGTCCTTGGGACAGAACGTAGCGGGTTGCGGGTCAAGTCAACAGTAACGTTGACTTGATCTGGAGATAAGCGGGAAATGTCGCGTCATTTTCCCGTCAGGCGACGGCGTGGGCGATAGCGCACTGTTTCCACAGGTCTTTCAGTGCCATGACGAGGTGTTCGATGTCCTCGGTCGTGTGCAGTGGACCGGGGGTAAAGCGCAGCCGTTCGGTGCCCTTGGGCACGGTGGGGTAGTTGATGGGTTGGACGTAGATCCCGTACTGCTGCATCAGGTAGTCCGACAGCATCCGGCATTTGACCGGGTCTTTGATCATCACCGGGATGATGTGGCTGGGGTTGTCGATATGCGGAATGCCTTCCTGATCCAGCCGTTTGCGCAGGTAGGCGACGCGTTCGCGTTGCTGGATGCGTTCCTGATCGGATTGCTTGAGGTGCCGGATCGATGTGCGCGCAGCGGATGCAATGGCCGGGGGCAGGGCGGTGGTGAAGATGAACCCCGACGAGAAGCTGCGGATGAAGTCGCAGAGTGCTTCGGATCCGGTGATGTAGCCGCCGACGACGCCGTAGGCTTTGCCAAGCGTGCCTTCGATCAGGGTGATGCGGTCCATCAGCCCCTCGCGTTCGGCGACGCCACCACCACGGGGGCCGTACATGCCCACGGCGTGCACTTCGTCGATATAGCTCATCGCGCCATGTTTTTCGCACACGTCCAGGATTTCGGCGATGGGGGCGATGTCGCCGTCCATGGAGTAGACGGATTCAAAGGCCACGATCTTGGGCGCGTTGGCGGGCAGGGCGGCCAGCTTGCGATCGAGGTCTTCTGGGTCGTTGTGTTTCCAGATGACTTTGCTGGCCCGTGAGTGGCGGATGCCTTCGATCATGGAGGAGTGGTTTAGCTCGTCCGAGAGGATCACTGCGTCTGGCAGGCGGGAGCCGAGGGTGGAGAGGGCGGCCCAGTTCGAGACGTAGCCGGAGGTGAAGAGCAGGGCGCTTTCCTTGCCGTGGAGGTCGGCAAGTTCGGCCTCAAGCAGTTTGTGGGCGTGGTTGGTGCCCGATATGTTGCGCGTGCCGCCTGCGCCTGCGCCGTAGAGTTCCACCGCGTCTTTCATCGACTTGATGACGCTGTCGTGCTGGCCCATGCCCAGGTAGTCGTTCGAACACCAGACGGTGACCTGGTCGGGGGCGTCTTCATCGTGGCACTTGGCTTTGGGGAACGCGCCCGCCTGGCGTTCAAGCTCGGCGAAGATGCGGTAATTCCCCTCTTCTTTCAGTGCGTCGATCTGGGTTTGGAACAATACATCAAAGTCCATGATGTCCCCCTTGTGGTGTGGTGTTCTTGGTTGGTTTTGCCTCTGGCAGCATCCAGCGCCAGAGCCGTTCGTCGGGGATGGGAAGGACCA
>JBCDEK010000028.1:0-34611 GCA_039179785.1 Pseudomonadota bacterium
GAATGACGGCAACGACAGCCTTCTGGGCGATGATGGCAACGACCTGATCTTTGGCGGCAACAATTTCGACACGATCAGCGCGGGCGAAGGCAACGACACGGTCTATGGCGGCAACGGCCGCGACCTGGTCTATCTGGGTGAGGGCAACGATCTCTATATCGACAATGCCCAGGGCGGTCAGTTGGGCCGCGATACTGTGTTCACGGGCTTGGGCGACGACACGGTCGAGGGCGGCAATGGCGACGATGTGTTCTATGGCGAGGACGGCAACGATATCATCAACGGCCGCCTCGGCAACGACCTGATCTTTGGCGGCAACAATTTCGACACGATCAGTGCGGGCGAAGGCAACGACACGGTCTATGGCGGCAATGGCCGCGACCTGATCTTCCTCAACCAGGGCAACGATCTCTATAACGACAATGCCCAGGGCGGTGAGCTGGGCCGCGACACGGTCTTTGGCGGCTTCGGCGACGACACGATCGAGGGCGGCAATGGCGATGACCAGTTCTTTGGCGAAGATGGCGCAGATGTCATCAACGCCCGGCTCGGCGACGACACGGTTGACGGGGGCGCGGGCAATGACACGTTGGATGGCGGCGGTGGCAGCGACACGCTGACCGGCGGGGCCGGGACCGACACGTTTGTCTTCACAGCCAACGATGCAGCCACAGGCACTGATCTGGTAACAGATTTCAACCTGGGAGAGGACGTGTTCCGATTGGGCGGAACAACAGCCGATGCAGTCACGGTCAGCTATGACGAGGCGCTGAACGAAGCGACCGTGTTGATCGGCGACACTGCCGTGGCAGTACTGCAGTCGGTGAACGATCTCAGCGGCTTCGGCACCGACGACATCGCCTTCATCTGACCAGGCACGCCGCACCGGACCGGATGGGAAAAGGCGCCTCAACGGGCGCCTTTCGCCTGCTGTGACAGGCAAGATCAGTAAATCAGGATCGCATCCTCAAGACCGCTGGTCGTCATCACCCCCTCCAAGAACAGGGACTGACCCGCGCCGAAGTCGAGCAGAACGCCACCTGCCGTCACCGTTCCGGCAGACGCCGCCTCTTGAGCAGTGCGTCCACCGACCAGGGCCGCGGCCAGCTCCAACCTGTCCACACCCACCTCGAAATCCGTGATCACATCTTCAGAGATCAGCGTACCGAACACAAACGTGTCGGCCCCCGCCCCGCCGGTGATCGTGTCCCGGCCGAACTGATCGCCCTGATTGGTGTCGACATATCGGTCATTCCCGGCCCCCAGCCAGATCTCGTCGCGGCCCAACCCGCCAAAGACCAGATCGTCGCCCTCGCCCGCATAGACGGTATCATCGAACCGGCCCGCATAGACACTGTCATTGCCCAGACGCGCATTGATGACATCATTGCCATCTTCGCCATGGAACACGTCGTCGCCATTGCCGCCCTCGATCGTGTCATCGCCCAGACCGGCATAGACCGTGTCGCGGCCCGCCTCGCCGCCCTGGCCGTTGTCGTTGAAAAGATCGTTGCCAGTGCCGAGATAGGTCAGGTCCCGACCATCCCCACCAAAGACCGTGTCATTGCCATCGCCGGCATAGATCGTGTCGAAATTGGCGCCGCCATAGACCAGATCATTGCCCTGGCGGCCATTGATGACGTCATTGCCATCCTCGCCATGGAACACGTCATCGCCATTGCCGCCCTTGATCGTATCATCGCCGAGGCCGCCAAAGACCGTATCCCGGCCCAGCTCGCCGCCTTGGTCGTTGTCGATAAACACGTCATTGCCCTGGTTCAGAAACACCAGATCCCGTCCGTTGCCGCCCCAAACCATGTCGTCGCCGGACCCGGCATAGAGACTGTCATCGCCTTCGCCGCCGAAAACGCTGTCATTCGCAAGATCGCCAAAGATCAGATCATTGCCCCATTCGCCGTAAAAGACATCGTCCCCACCGCCCCCATTGATGGTGTCGTTGCCATATCCGCCAAAGACAGTGTCCCGCGCAAACGCGCTGTTCTGACCACTGTCGTTAAAGACATCGTTGCCCTGGTTCAGATAGACTAGGTCGCGGCCATTGCCGCCCCAGACCACGTCATCGCCCTCTCCGGCGCTGATCGTGTCATCGTTGCCACCACCATAGACCGTGTCGTTGCCCAGACGCGCATTGATGACATCATTGCCCCATTCACCGTGAAACTCGTCATCGCCGTTGCCGCCCTCGATCGTGTCGTCATCCTCTCCGGCGAAAACCGTATCGCGGCCCAGATCACCACCCTGAGCATTGTCCAAATAGAGATCTCGCCCCAGACCCAGAAAGATCAGATCACGCCCGTCTCCACCCCAGACCATGTCGTCCCCGGCCCCCGCATAGACAGTGTCGAAATTTGGCCCGCCATAGATCACATCGGCATCGGCGCCACCATTCAGGCGATCATTGCCTGCCTCACCATGCAACTCGTCGCCACCTGCCAGGCTGGTCAGCGTGTCGTCACCGTCCCCGCCAAAGACCGTATCGGCCTGATGAGAGCCTGTCTCGCCGTCATCAAGGAACACGTCCGCGCCACGCCCCAGAAAAATCAGATCGCGCCCGTCCTCTCCTGCCACAGTGTCATTGCCGTCCCCGGCAAGGATCGTGTCATCACCCGTACCTGCCTCGATCAGATCATCGCCAGCCCCGGCAATCAGGGAATCCGCACCCGCAAAACCGCGCACCGTATCATTGCCGTCACCACCCTCGATCGTATCGGCACCGCTGCTGCCTTCCAGCACAGGCATGGGAGCAGCATCCGACAGGACCAACAGGGGTCGGTCGATGGTCCAGTCGATGGCGGACGCGATCTGCCAGTCCTGCAGGCTGCCGCCATCCGCACTGCGCAGTTCGAGCGTTTCACCACGATAGGTGATCACAGCCCCCCAGGCACGGCTGGAATAGGTGATCTGATCCATGCTGTAGAGAAAGGGCACATCCGACAGGTCGATGCGGTCCTGCCCTGCCTCGAACCCCTCGATCACGTCGTGCTGACCATCGGCTGACAACACGAACAGGTCCGCCCCCGCGCCGCCCCGCAGCACATCCTGCCCGGCGCCGTCTTCAAGAATATCATCGCCCGCGCCGCCATCGATGGTGTCAGCGGCGGCAGAGCCCAGCAGCATGTCATTCTGGACCGTCCCGGACAGGCCCCCGCCCGTCCCCATACGCACGTCCCCCTGGTCTGACAGGCCAACCTCGAGCTGTGTGAATCCAGTGGCCGTATGCTGCGCAAGCAGGATTTGAAGATCGCCATCCTGCGCAATCGCCGCGGCCATCCCAGACACGCTGTCCAGCATGGCACCAGTGGCACTGGCAAGAGTGTCGAGATGTACAAGTCGGCCCGCGGGGGTCAGCGCAAACAGGCTGACACCGTCATCACCACCTGACGCGAGCACATAAGTCCAGTCTCCATTCTGCACGACCTCAAGCTCGGTCGCCTTGCCGAACCGGCTCAGTTGATTGTCCAGAATATGATCGGTGACACGCAGTTGCCCATCCTGGGTGATGGCAACGACGGTCAGGGCGGCGCTGTCGCTGGTTTCGGACCGGGTGACCACCAGCGCGTAACCCTGATCTCCGACCACGGTCGTTTCCATGTCCACTGCCGTTTCGAAGAGGCCCAGACCCATATGCGCGCCCACAGCACCGGTATGCGCCACATGGCCTGTATCCGGGTCGACTTCGAACACCGAAATGCCGGTATCCTTGAGGCACGCGGTGATCAGGAAATCACGCCCGCCCACCGACAGGGCATCGACCACGCCGGGAACGGCATGAAAGGTATCATTTGCATCCTGCGTCACCTGCCCGGCCATGAAGGTGTCGTTTTCTGCAGGCCGGAAACACCGCAAGGTTCCATCGGCGCCCGCCGCGAACAGGTAGGCATCGCCACTGACCTGGTAGACCGTATTGCCCGCAGCGCTCAGCCCGTCGCCCTGCAGCGCACCCGCCTGCCCGATAGCCGCACCATCGATCTCGTAGCCCAGAACCCGGTTGTCACCCTCGCTCGCGATGGCCGCAAAGACACTGTCCCCGGTCGCGATCAGCGACAGGGTCCCATTCGATTGATCCCAGAACCCCTGTGTCAGGGACTGTGTGTCCGACACATTGGCCTGACCGTTCGCCCCAAAGCTCAAGGTGACCAATCCGCCCCCCGCGGCCGACAGGGCGACCAGAACTGGACCTGTGGGTGTCGCGATCATCTCGAGATGATCGACACCCGTTGCCAACGCCCCAAGCCCTTGACCCACCGTACCGGTGACACGCAACGCAACCATGATATCCCCACACCTAACTTGACGCGCAAGATGAGAGAGCGCCGCGGCGCAAGGCGGTCCGCTTTCGGACCAAATGATGGTCTAAACCACTAATTTATAGTAATTTTTAGAAATGAACGGGTTACTCAGTCCATCAGTTCCTTGTGATAGGCGATGGCGGCCCCAAGGTCTTCGAAATAGGTGATCGCCCCGTCGTCCAAGACCACCCCCACGTCGCAGAACTCACGCACTTCGGGCATATTGTGGGTCACCAATATGGCGCTGGACGTCTTCATGCGGGCGCCGAAGACAGCCTTGCTCTTGCGCCGAAACTGCTGATCTCCCACGGCGGTGACCTCGTCCACAAGGTAGGTGTCGAACTTGATACCCATAGATGTCCCGAACGCCAGACGGGATCGCATGCCCGACGAATAACTACGCACGGGCATGTGGAAGTGACGACCGATTTCGGCGAAATCCTCGACAAAGGCGATCAGGCTGTCGGTATCGACCCCATAGATCCGCGCAATGAACCGCACGTTTTGCGCGCCTGTCAGATCGCCATGGAACGACCCCGCAAACCCGACAGGCCATGAAATCGTCCCGTCCGAGACGACGCGCCCGGAATCGGGCAGCAGCGTGCCCGCGATGAGCTTCAACAGCGTGGATTTTCCCGCCCCATTGCGCCCCAGCAGGGCAATCGACTTGCCGCTTGGCAGCTCAAGCGTCAGATTGTCGATCACCACGCGGCGCGCACCGTCGACCCGGAAACTCTTGGTCAAGTTCTCGAAGCGGATCATGGTGTCCCCTCAGCGACGATCCCGAATGCTGTAGTAGATCAGGGCAAGAATGGCCCATGTCAGCAACAGAAACAGCCCCACCAGCGCTGTCAGTACATAGCGCTGCGGATATTCCGCGCTTTGGGCCCGGGTCGGCTCGATATAGGTGGCCAGATAGCGGCTGCGACGAATGGCATTGGCCCGCGCCACGTCCAGCGCCGTCAGCGCCGCGCGGTAGGTTTCCTCGGCATATTCCCGATCCACGGTCAGGCGCTCGAATTCCGCAATCAGGGTCGGGTAATCCTCTGTCAGCGCGCCGACATCGGTCGCCCCCTGCGCAAAGGCCAGGCGTTCGCTCGCAATGCGCGTCCGGATCACATCAATACGACGGCGCGCCTGTTGTACCCTTGGATCATTGGTGTTGCTGGTCTGGCTCAGAAGGTCGAAAGTGATCAGCGCTTCGGCGAGCTGCTGCTGAAGGTTATTCATCACCCCCATGCGGCCCTGGATATCGACCTCGGGGTCGACGATCTGAGATTTGGTGCGAAATGCGGTCAATGCCTCACGCGCGGATTTAAGGCGCGTCAGCGCCTCGTCCAGATCGGCCTGCGCGTACCGGGTCGCGTCCGCGCGTGCTGCCGCGGACAACGCGTTGATCATGTTCTGGCTTTCGGTCACGATTTCCCGTGCAACAGCTTGCGCATAATCGGGATCGAAGGCCCGCACCTGGATTTCCATGAGCCCCGCCGCCTGGTCATAGGAAATCCGCACCACCCGTTTCCAGAACCACACCAGGTCTTCTGTGGATGCGTCTGGCCACAGGGAAAAGACCTTGTCGTCCTGCCAGTGCTGCTGGTAATGCCCGCGCAGATCGATCCGCGCATCGATGCGTTCCACGATTTCCTGGCTCTGGATGTATTCAAACAGGATATCCGAGTCCGACGAACCACCCGCACCGGCAAAGAAATCTAGCCCTCCCAGCAGATCGCTGGCGCTGCCGGCCTCCTCCTGCCGGACGGTAAAGGCGGTGGTCGACGCGTATTGATCCTTTGCAATGGAGAACAGGTATCCCGCCGTCAGAAGGATCGGCACCAGAACCACCAGCATCATGGCAAACAGCACACCCCAATGGTGGCGACGCAGTTGGGCCGGTCTGGCCAGCGCCACGTCCGGGGTCTCTTCCTGAACCGTGATCCGGGAGAACGGCGTTTCCCTGGAGCCCTCCTCATCGGGGTGGAATACGGTCTCGATGCGCTGAGGAGTGCCTGGCTTTGGTCCGGGGCCTGTTGGTCCTGTCACATTGGATGGGGTAACCGATTTTGTCAGGCCTGACCTGAACTTACGCGGCTCACCCGCCCGCAGGGCCGGTTTTTGTGCCGCCTCGATATCGACCACCCGGTCCGACCCGCTCATATTGCCCTGTCCCGCACTGGATGCTTGAAAAGCCTTCCAAGCTTTCTTACTCAAGATTGGCACCAACTTCCAGCAAGGCGACAATATTTCGGATGACAGCTGAGCATTCTGCACCTGCACCGGGATCTGCCATGCCACGCCGGTCCTTTGCCAGTCTGCGGACCATCATCGCCTTGATGCTGCGCGAGATGTCGACACGCTATGGGCGGTCGCCGGGGGGCTATGTCTGGGCCGTAGTCGAACCGATGGGTGCAATCCTGCTGCTGTCTTTCGGATTTTCTCTGCTGGTCCGGGCGCCATCGCTCGGGAATGATTTCATCCTGTTCTACGCTTCCGGATATCTGACCTTCAACATGTACCAGCAGATCTCGGTCACTGTGGCCCGCGGGATCGAATTTTCCAGGCCCCTGCTCTTTTATCCGGCAGTCAGCTGGGTTGATGCTGTTCTGGCCCGGTTCATTCTCAACGCCCTGACCAGCGTCATGGTCAGCGTCATCATCCTCGCGCTCATTTTCACCTTGTTGGAAACGCGCACCTCGATCGCGATTGGCCCCGTGCTTCTGAGCCTTTGGCTGGCGCTGATCCTGGGTTTTGGAGTGGGCGTGCTCAATTGCGCGCTGTCCGGCCTCTATCCCACATGGGATATCATCTGGTCGATTGTCACGCGACCGCTCTTTCTGGCCTCGGCCATTTTCTACATCTACGAAGACATGCCCCGCACGGTGCAGAACGTGTTGTGGTACAACCCCTTGGTCCACATCTCGGGGATAATGCGATCGGGGATTTATCCCACATATGTACCCGAATACGTGTCCCTGCCCTTTGTGATCGGCACCAGCCTCGTGGCGACGATGTTCGGCGTGATGCTGCTGTATCGACACAACCGCGCCATCCTGGAAAACTAGGACGCTAGCGTTTCGCACGCGAAACAGGCGGGTCCGACCAGCGCATCACATCGGCATGGGTCACATCGGTGCGCCGCAGGATGCCATCCCGCACCGCCCGCAGCATCAGGCCCAGGAACCGGGCGCGCTCGCCGGTATGGGCCCGGGCCTTCAAAAACCACTTCGGAACGATAATCATCAAAACCGGCACGAACCACCATCCCGCGGCCAGCCGGTACAGCATCAGCAGGTTGCGGTGGTAATAATAGACCTTCCAGAGCGGCTGGAACCGGCCCCGCTGATGGTTGCCGAAGGTAGAACAGTCATGTTCGAAACGGACCGTGGGCTGAAACAGGATGCGCGCGCCCGTCAGACGCAGGCGCAACGCATAAATGCCATCATCGGCATAAAGGAACAGGGCTGGATCAGGGTAACCACCCAGTTCCACCCCCCGGCGCGAAATGAAGAACCCCACAAAGGACGTCACATCCACCGCGGTGCCCCGATCAGCATCGTACCGGGTCGGATCAAGGTGAAACCCGCCCCGGCCATGTCGGAGCGTCTGCAAAAATTCGCGGCCGTGCCAGAACGGATTGCGCGACGGACGGTTCATGTCGCAGATGGTGCCATCCGGGAAATAAACCGCCGCCGCAACCGCGTCACAGGTGCTCAGATCCATGGCATGAAAGGCAGCCAACGCATCTTGATGCGGGCGGGCATCATCATCCATCACCACAAGCCAGTCCGGATCGTACCGGCCCATGGCGATCCGCATCCCGGTTGCAAAGCCCCCTGCCCCGCCCTGATTGGTTGCGCTGCGATGAACGACAAGCCGCGGATCCGATATCTGCGCCAACCAGTCCGCGGTCCCATCGCCGGAGTGATTGTCGACAACCAGGATGGCGTGCAGATGATCCAGAGACGTCTCGAGCAGCCGGGCCACTGTGACCTGCAACTGTGCAAGCCGATTATACGTGACCACGACGGCCACCAACCGGCACCTGCCCGCGTCCTGCTCGACCACGGCACTCTCCACCCGCATACCCTGTGCCCTGCAAAGGCCACACTTGATCACGCTTGTCAAACTGCGGCCCTTCACGACCTTGCGCAGGTGTGGCATGGGAGGGGCCACCCCTTGTGCTTGGACACCGGAGCCCCCATGCAGATCGAACACACCACGCTCGAGGGTGTCGTCATCCTCACCCCCACACGCCACCAGGACGACCGCGGCTTTTTCAGCGAAAGCTGGAACCGGGACCGGATGGCCCAGGCCGGGCTGGACTATGATTTCGTGCAGGACAACCATTCCATGTCCCTGACCCCCGGCACGTTGCGGGGGCTGCACTTTCAGGCGCCCCCCCATGCCCAGGCCAAGCTGGTGCGCTGCGGACGCGGGCGGCTCTTTGATGTCGCCGTCGACATCCGGCGCGGCTCGCCCACCTATGGTCAGTGGATCGGGGCCGAGCTGAGCTTTGACAACGGGCGCCAGCTCTTGATTCCCGAAGGGTTCCTGCATGGGTTCATCACCCGCGAACCGGAGACGGAAGTGATCTATAAATGCTCCCACGGCTACGCCCCCGCGGCCGACGGCGCCGTGCTCTGGAACAGTTGCGGCATCGACTGGGAGGTCAATGGCACCCCCCAGCTGAGTGACAAGGATGCCAAGGCCCCTGCCTTGGCGGATTTCGATACGCCGTTTGATTATGCACAGTAGAGAGGATGCGCGCCGCGCCACCGCCCGCCCTGCCCCCGCGCCTTTACCCTCTATCCCCCACTTGCTAGAAGGCGGCAGCCGAGCGGATTTGAGTGCGTATAAATGAAACTTCTTGTCACAGGCGGCGCCGGATTCATCGGCTCTGCCGTTGTCCGTCAGGCCGTGGCGCAAGGCCATGATGTCATCAACCTCGATGCGCTGACCTATGCGGCCTGTATCGACAATGTGGCCAGCGTGGCAGATCACCCCGCCTACAGTTTCGAACAGGCCGATATCCGGGATCGCGCTGCCCTTGACCGGGTGTTGAAGACCCATCGCCCCGACGCCATCATGCACCTGGCCGCGGAATCCCATGTGGACCGCTCAATAGACGGGCCATCGGCCTTTATAGAGACGAATATCACGGGCACCTACACCCTGCTGGAAGCCACCCGGCAGTACTGGCAGGACCAGGGCCGCGCCGAGACGTTTCGCTTTCACCATATCTCGACCGACGAGGTCTATGGCTCCCTCGGCGCCGAAGGGTTGTTCACCGAAGACACAGCCTATGACCCGCGCAGCCCCTACTCCGCCTCCAAGGCCGCCAGCGATCACCTGGTGCGCGCCTGGCACGAAACCTATGGCCTGCCCGTGGTGCTGACCAATTGCTCGAACAATTACGGGCCCTATCACTTCCCCGAAAAGCTGATCCCCGTCGTGATCCTGAATGCGCTCGCGGGCAAGCCCCTGCCGATCTATGGCGATGGCTCGAACGTACGCGACTGGCTCTATGTCGAGGACCACGCCGACGCCCTGCTGCTGGTTGTCCAAAAGGGCGCGGTCGGGCGCAGCTACAATATCGGCGGCGAGAACGAGCGCAGCAATCTGGAGCTGGTCAAAAGCCTCTGCGCCATCCTGGACCGGTTGCAGCCGCGCGCGGATGGCACGCCTTATGCCGAGTTGATCACCTTCGTGACCGATCGGCCCGGACATGATGCCCGTTATGCCATTGATCCCCACCGTATCCGGGACGAGCTGGGATGGCGCCCCTCTGTCACGCTGGATGAAGGGCTGGAGCGTACCGTGCACTGGTATCTTGAGAACGCGGACTGGTGGCGGGCGCTGCAGGACCGTGACGGGGTCGGCGCACGATTGGGAACCGGCACGTGACCCTTCTGGTCTTTGGGCAGACGGGACAAGTGGCGCGCGCTCTGGCGGGCGCGGCGGGCGACAGGTCATTGCTGTCCCTTGGCCGTACAGAGGCGGACCTGACCAACCCAGACAACTGTGCGGCACAGATCCTGCATCACCGACCCCATGCCGTCATCAATGCCGCGGCCTATACCGCGGTGGACCGGGCCGAAGAGGAAGAGGCCCTCGCCCACCAGATCAACGCCGCGGCCCCTGGCGCAATGGCCAGGGCCTGTGCTGATCTGGACATTCCGTTCCTGCATGTGTCGACGGATTATGTCTTTGCCGGGGACGGGCAGGGCGCATGGCCCCCCGACGCGCCCCTTGCACCACAGAACGCCTATGGCCGCAGCAAGCTGGCCGGCGAAGAGGCGGTGCGCGCCGCCGGGGGCCAACATGCGATCCTGCGTACGGCCTGGGTGTTTTCGGCAGACGGCGCCAACTTCGTCAAAACCATGCTGCGCCTGTCCGAGACCCGCGACGCCCTCAGCATCGTGGGCGATCAACGCGGGGGTCCCACCCCTGCCCGCGGCATCGCCGAGGCGCTTCTGACAATGGCCGACACGCTGGCGGATGACAGGACGCTCAGCGGGACCTGGCACTATGCAGGCCAGCCTACCACCACCTGGGCCCGTTTCGCGCGCGAAACGTTTGCGCTGGCCGACCGCAAGGTCACGGTCACGGACATCAAGACCCAGGACTACCCGACCCCTGCCAAACGCCCCCTGAATTCAGAACTGGACTGCACGACCTTGACCCGTGATTTCGGCATAGCCCCTCCCGATTGGCGCGTTGATCTGGCCCATGTCGTAAAGGAGATCCTGCCATGACCGCTCGCAAAGGAATTATTCTCGCCGGTGGGTCGGGCACGCGGCTTTATCCCATCACCATCGGGCTGTCGAAGCAGCTTGTCCCGATCTATGACAAGCCGATGATCTACTACCCGCTGTCGGTTCTGATGCTGACAGGTATCCGCGAAATCGCCATCATCACCACCCCCGAAGACCAGGCCCAGTTCCAACGGTCGCTGGGCGATGGCAGCCAGTGGGGGCTGTCCTTTACCTATATCGAACAGCCCAGCCCCGACGGGCTGGCGCAGGCCTATATCCTGGCCGAGGAATTTCTGGATGGGGCGCCGTCGGCCATGGTGCTGGGGGACAATATTTTCTTCGGGCACGGCCTGCCCGAACATCTGGCGGCGGCAGACGCCCAAGAGAGCGGTGGCACGGTGTTTGCCTATCGCGTCAGTGACCCGGAACGGTATGGCGTGGTGGATTTTGCCCCCGACGGGACCGCGAAGCAGATCATCGAAAAGCCCGAGATACCCCCGTCGAACTACGCGGTGACGGGGCTGTATTTCCTGGATGGCACCGCCCCTGAGCGGGCCCGTGCCGTCGTCCCTTCGGAACGGGGGGAACTGGAGATCACCACGCTGTTGGACAGCTATCTGACCCAGAACGCATTGCAGGTGCAGCGGATGGGGCGGGGCTATGCGTGGTTGGACACTGGCACCCATGCCAGCCTGCTGGATGCAGGGAACTTCGTACGCACCCTGTCTGAACGGCAGGGATTGCAGGTCGGCAACCCGGACGAAATCGCGTGGTCACAGGGCTGGACCAGCGATGCCGATCTGGCGGTACGTGCCGGGATCCTGGCCAAGACATCCTATGGTCAATACCTGCTGGCGTTGCTGGACAAGCCCTGAACGTTTCGCGCGCGAAACACCTAGCCCTGACGTTTCAGCCATTCGAGCAGACGATCGCGCAAGGCGGGGGTCATACGATCGCCCCACAGACGCAGGGCACCGCTGTTTTGATCCACCTGCGCCATCAGGCCGGGGCGCACTTCATGCGCAGGGCTTTCCGCCTTTTTAGAGACTGTTTTATCGGGCTCCAATGCCTTGGGTCCCCGGGCCAGAAGATCGGATAAAATCCCCTGCTCCACCTCGGCCGAACGATCCGACCCCATCGACAATGCCCGCCCCAGATCGCGCACAAAGGCCGGGTCGTCGTCAAGACGCTTGGCCAGCAAGAGGCCCTGGCGTTCGCCGATGCGGTGCGGATGGGCCAGCACGCCGTCAAGCGCCTGAACAATGCCGACAAAGGACCGGATCTTGGATCGTTTGGGACGGGATGCGGTGCCAAAAAGCCCGCGTAGAGCCTGTTCTGTGTCTTCGAACACGCCCTGTTCCGCAGCCTTGAGCGCAATGCGCGCCCGTTCAAAATAGCTGAGACCGACGCGGATCTCGTTTTCCTCGACCATGGCAAGATAGGCGTCCGATGCCATTTCCGGGCGGCGCAGCAAGGCCAGCGCATGGGCCGGTTCGCCACTGTCTTCGGCCACGCGCCGCAGCGCCTGACAGCGGCGCCAACCGGAAATCAGCCCATATTGCCCCGGAGCAAGCTCCACCACCTCGACCGGTGTTTGCTGGCCGCGGTCGCGGATCGAGGTGACCAGGGCGTCCATCTCGGTGTCGCCAACAGAGACCCTGTCGCGCACCAGGTAATCCATCTTGATCTGATCCAGCGGAATCCGGGCCACCAGACGACCCGTTTCGCGGGCGTCTTCCATGGCGGCACTGACATCGCGCAATGCGGATGTCGCAGCGGCGTCGGCGGCCACATCCGCGATGGGCGCACGTCGCACCGCACCGGGCGGAGGGGCCGCAGACTGCGTATCGTCAAGAAAGGCGGGGTTGGCGGGCGTCAGGCGCTTGCGTTTGGCCATGTCGGACCTCCGGTTCTGGGGGAGGGGGGCCGGATCATGCCGCCCCCTCCTGTGCGTCGCGGCGCCAGCTGCCGATCAGCAATTGCTTGAAGGCGGCATAGGTGGCGTCGAAGGTTTCGCGCCCGCGCGCATAGGTTTCACGGTTGAAGTCACGGTAGTCGGCCTCGTAAATTCCCTGCACCTTTTCGCCAGCCTGGCCGATGAGCGCGGTAAAGCCCTGACGGTGCGGCGACAGCGTATCGCCCAGATAGGCCTGCATGAGAGCCGCAAGTTCGGCCTGCTGGGCCCCATCATAGCGCGTGACCACGGCCCGTACGGCATCCCATTGAAACGCCACCTCGTCCTGGCCGAGGGCGCGGGCGGCCATATTCTCGGCCTCTTCGATGGAACCGAAGGTGGCGTGCAGCATGTCAAAGAAGCGGCCCGTGCTGTCAAACTCGAGGAACGAGGCCCCCATGGGCACCAGCAGGATGTCAGCCGCCGCAAGCCCGTTGATGGTCAGATAGCCAAGCGCCGGGGGGGTATCGAGCAGGATCACGTCGTATTGGTCCAGAAGCCCGTCCTGTTCAAAGCTGTCAGTGAGCGCATCCCACAGCTTCCAGCCGCGGGCCGACATGCGCCAGACGGGGATCTGGAATTCTGCCCAGTAGAGGTTCAGCTGCGCGCCGATCAGGTCGATATTGGGCCAGTGGGTGCGCTGCACCAGATCCGAGGCGGTGGTGTCCAATGCGTCGGTCAGCGTGTCATCAAGGGGCAGGGGGGTCTCGCCACGATCCATCCGGCGCTGGTTTTCAGAGCGCAGGTGCCGGGCGTAGTGCCGCGCCATCAGCGGAAAGACGGTTTGCCATTCATCCGTCACCTGCCCGCCGAAGATCGAGGTCATCGAGCCCTGACTGTCCAGATCCACCACCAGCACCTTGTAGCCATCAAGCGCTGCCGACATCGCCAGATGGGCCGCCATCGAGGTCTTGCCCACGCCGCCCTTGAAATTGGCCACGGCGGCGATTTTGGCAGGCTGGCCTGAGGGCCGGTAGGGCAGGTATTCCTTGGCCTTCGATCCTTCCTGCCCGAAATGCGCACGCAGGCGCAGGACCTCGTCAAGGGTGAACCACTTGGCGCCGCCTTCGGTCTCGGAGGTGCCCTGGGGCAGGTCGGGGTTCTGCCGCAGCACGCGGCGAAAATGGCCTGTGGCCACAGGGATCAGGTATTTGGTGATTTCCCAGGTCGAAAACAGGCGCAGTTTGCGATGCCCGCTTTCCTCAAGACCGCGGCTTGCAAGATCCGCGCGGCCAGAGGCGCAGGCCTTGGCCAGGTCCTCGAACGTGTCTGTTGTGCTTGGCTGCCCAAGTTGATTGGCCGCGTGATCGGGATCGATGTGAAAATAGGGCGGGAGATCCTCCCTGGACCGTGTGCTCATCATCACTGCTCATGTTCTGTGTTTTCGTCAGAATACCACGAAAGTGAGAACATGGAAGAAAACATGTGACAATATCGATGATTTCTATGGTTTTTCGCCCTTTCAACAGGAGCATAGGCCTGTTTTGGGGTCTGCTGCCTATCTTTTTTGAAGTTATATTCTGTTATTTCTTGTTACGGCAGATGTTGTTTCATCTTTTCATTATTAAAATCAGAGGGTTGTGGGTGAAAATCCCAGGTGTGGTGACTCTGAACCCTCGAAGATGCGACTCTGAACCCCCGCTTCCCTGACTCTGATCCGACGAAACCCAACTGGACGGGGGCTGTGGATAACTTTAGGTTCGGCGTCACTGAAACCCCGAAGAACAAGGGGGCAGATTCGGACCCCGGACAGTAGGGGCCGACGGCAAGAGGGCAGGGCGCGCGTGGGACAGCGAGTGGCAGGTGCAGAGGGCAGGACCATGTTCCTTTGCGATATTTTCGATGCCAGTCCCAAGGATGATCTGGGGACGATGGAGCACCCCATTTTTTCGCTCAGTACCCGGCCGGACCGGCGCATCCTGTCTTATGCCCATAATGATGTCACGGTGGATGTCACGCCCTCTGTGCGCGGGCGGGCCACCATCCATGACAAGGATATCCTGATTTACTGCATCAGCCAGCTGATGGCGGCGCTGAATGCGGGGCGGACCATTTCGCGGACCTTGCAGATCAAGGCCCATGATCTGCTGGTGGCCACGCGGCGCGACACGTCGGGCGACGGCTATGCCCGGTTGCGCGATGCGTTCGAGCGTTTGGCGGGCACGCGGATCACCACCAACCTGAGCACGGGTGGTGTGGAAGTGACGCAAGGCTTCGGTCTGATCGAGAGCTGGGAGATCGTACGCAAGGCGCGGGGCGGGCGTATGGTCAGCGTGATGGTGACCCTGAGCGAGTGGATTTTCCGGGCGGTGGAATCCAAGGCCGTGCTGACCCTGAGCCGGGACTATTTCACCTTGCGCAAACCGCTTGAGCGGCGTGTCTACGAGTTGGCGCGCAAGCATTGCGGACGGCAACCCGAATGGCGGGTGAGCGTGGCGACGCTGCACAAGAAGGCGGGGTCCGCGGCGCCCTTGCGCGTGTTCCGGGCCGCGCTGCGCCGCATGATGCGCGACGATCTGTTGCCGGAGTATTCGCTGACCGAGTTGCCCGGCGATCTGGTCTGTGTGAGCCGCCATGCCCATGTGCTGGCGGCCGGAGAGGCCCCCGTGCTGGCCCCCGATGTGCTGGCGGCGGCGCGCGATCTGGCACCGGGGGCGGATGTCTATGCGTTGGAGGCGGCCTGGCAGCGCTTTTGGGTCGATAGCGGCCGTCCCCGTCTGAGCGATCCGGGTCGTGCCTTTCTGGGCTGGGTCAGATCGCAGGGTCAGACGTAAAGCATCCGTTAAGCCGCCGTGCGCTCTGCTGATGTACCGTTAACATTCCGTTCATAAAACCTTGCCGATGTGACCCTCACGCAAGGACATCTCGCCATGACCGATACGACTGCCCGGCTTGGGCTGCCGATGATTTTGCCATCCCAGGCGCAAAAGCACGTCACCCATAACGAAGCGCTTCTCCTGCTGGATGGCATCACGCAGCTTGTGATGCGGGCGCAGGGCGCGGGCAGCCCGCCGGCCGGACCGACGCCGGGCGACATCTATGCGCTGGGGCCTGCCCCGACAGGGGTCTGGGCGGGGCAGGGTGGTATGCTGGCGCAGTGGGTGGGCAGCCACTGGCAATTCATCGCACCGCAGGACGGATGGCTGGCCTGGGATCTGGACACCGCTGCCCTGCTGGTGTTCGGCGCGGGTGCGTGGCAGTCCGCGGTGGGCAGCTTTTCAGAATTGGGGATAGGCACGTCGGCGGACGCCATCAACCGGTTTGCCGTGGCATCGGAGGCATCGCTTCTGACCCATGCCGGGACGGGGCATCAGCTCAAGATCAACAAGGCGGGGGCCGCCGACACCAATTCCCTGCTGTTTCAGACCAACTGGTCGGGCCGGGCCGAGATGGGATGCGCGGGCAGTGACGATTTTTCGATCAAGGTGTCTGCCGATGGGGCGCTGTTCCGCGAAAGCCTTGTGATCGATGCGGCCAGCGGTGCGGTACGATTTCCGCAGGGCCTGGCCGGAACCGGAACGGCGGCGGGGCCAATGGGCGGGCAGACGGTCGCCTTTGTCGGTGAGCGCAACAACCCGCTGACAAGTGGTCAGCGCATCTCGTTCGGCAACGGGGCAGCGGACACGGCGGGTCCCGTCGTGCCCTTTGACGCAAAGGTTGTTGCGGCGACCCTGTCGGTGTCTGACGGGCCGTCCGGCGTCACGGCCTTTGATCTGTCTCTTGATGACACGGCCGATCCGGCCTTCCAGGTCGCGGTGGATTATTCCGGGTCAGGCACTGTCGAGACGGCGGTGGCGGATTTCTCGGCAGCCCCGCGCGCGGTGTCTGCCGGAACGGCCCTGTCGCTTGTCTGTGCAAACACCGTGGGCCCAAGCCGATTGGTGGGCGCGCTTTACGTGATGTTTGACTGAGGCCGCTATCCCCGCGCGTAATCATCCTCGTAGCGGACGATGTCATCTTCGCCCAGGTAGCTGCCTGTCTGAACCTCGATGAGGATCATGGGCAGCTTGCCCGGGTTCTTCAGCCGGTGCGTGGCCCCCAGCGGTACGTAGATACTTTCGTTTTCGCTGACCAGTTGCACATGGTCGTTCACGGTGACTTCGGCCGTGCCTTCGACCACGATCCAGTGCTCTGCCCGGTGGTGGTGGCTTTGCAGGCTCAGCGCCGCGCCCGGGTGCACGACGATGCGTTTGACCTGAAACCGCGGTCCGTCGGCCAGGCTTTCGAACCAGCCCCAGGGGCGGTGATCCTTGGGGAAGGTGTCTGCTTGCCGGGCGCCACGATCCCTGAGCACGGACAGGGCCGTGCGCACCGATTGGCTGTGTCCGGCATCTGCCACCAGGACGGCATCCGGCGTTGCCACCGCGACAATGTCCCGAAGTCCGATGCCCACGATTTCGAGGCTGTCATCCTCGGATCGCAACAGGGTGTCCCTGCAAGCGAGCGCCGTGGCGGGGCCCGACAGGGCGACCCCATCGGCGTCTTTCGGGCTGTCACGCCAGACCGCATTCCAGCTGCCCAGATCTGACCAGGCGCTGTCGAAGGGAACAACCGAGACATTGGCGGCATGTTCCATGACGGCATAGTCGATCGAGACGTCAGGCACCCCGGCCCAGGTCGGGGCGTCCAGACGCAGGAACCCCAGGTCCGGCCAGCTGCGGGCCACCGCCTGTTGCACCGGTGGGACCAGATCGGGGGCATGGGCCGCAAACGCGGCTTGCACCGTGCGGGCCGTGGCCAGAAACAGGCCCGCATTCCACAGATATGTGCCTGCTGCCAGCATCTCGGCCGCGCGATCCGCGGGCGGCTTTTCGATGAACCGGCGCAGGGGATGCGGGGCAGGGGCGGTGGTTGCCTCGGGCAGCGGGGTCTCGAGTTCGATATATCCGTAGCCTGTTTCCGGACGGGTGGGGCGGATGCCGAAGGTGACGATCTGCCCAGCCTGCGCCGCGGGTATCCCGGCGGCCACCGCGGCCTGAAAAGCCTGCCTGTCCGGGATCACGTGGTCGCTGGGGGAGATCAGGATCAACCGGTCGGGATCGCTGCGCCCCAGATAGAGCGCGGCGGCAAGCACGGCCGGAGCGGTATTGCGCCCTTCAGGTTCAAGCAGCACGGCACTGGGATCGACCCCGCTTTCGGCCAGCTGCTCGGTGACGATGAACCGGAACCGGGCATCGGTGATCACAAGCGGCGCGTCAAAGGGCGCGCCCGCCACGCGGCGCAGCGCGGCCTGGAACAGCGTTTCATCGCCTGTCAGGGCCGCGAACTGCTTGGGATAGCTTTTGCGCGACAGGGGCCAGAGCCGGGTCCCGGACCCGCCGCACAACAAAACAGGTGTGATCATGATTGCCCCCGTGACCTTCCTTGATGGTGCGGCACAGGGACTGTCCCTGTCGGGCAAACATGTGGGATTCCGCCCCTTAGCTCAATTGCGATTTCCCGGGGCTGCACAAAAGGGACCCTATCGGCCGTAATAGTCCCTGAACCAGCGCACGAAGGCGTCGATGCCGTCCCGCACGTCGGTCCGGGGTGTGTAACCGGTCAAGCGGTGCAGCAGGTCGGCATCGGCCCAGGTGGCCGGCACGTCGCCGGGCTGCATGCCCATGTAGTTGCGGATCGCCTTTGTCCCCAGGCTGTCTTCGAGCGCGTCGATGAAATCGAGCAGTTTGACCTTGTCGGAATTGCCGATGTTGACGATGCGGTAGGGGGCGACGGGGCTGAGGCTGTCGCCCGGTGCGATATCCTCCGGCGTGTCGGGCCGCACCGGCACCGCGTCGATCAAGAGCCGGATGCCCTGCACCAGGTCCTCGACATAGGTGAAATCGCGGTACATCTCACCGTGGTTGTAGATGTCGATGGGCCGCCCATCGAGGATCGCATCGGCGAATTTGAAGAACGCCAGGTCGGGCCGCCCCCAGGGGCCATAGACCGTAAAGAACCGGAACATGGTCGTGGGAATGTCCCACAGGTGCGCATAGCTGTGGGCCATGCTTTCGCTGGCTTTCTTGGTGGCGGCATAAAGGCTGAGCTGGGTGTCGGCCTTGTCGGTTTCGGCAAAGGGCATGGAGGTGTTGGCCCCGTAGACCGACGAGGACGACGCCATCAGCAGGTGATCCACCTTGAGCCGCCTTGCCGCCTCCATCACGTTGAAGCTGCCCACGACATTGCCGTCGATATAGGCCCGGGGATGATCAAGGCTGTGGCGGACCCCAGCCTGTCCGGCCAGATGCACGATGATGTCGGGCTGGAACGCGTCTGCGACCCTGTCGAACAGGGCCTGGTCTTCAAGCAGCCCCTCGGTGGCTGCGAAATCCCGGTTCTGAAGCAGGACCCCGTGGCGCGCGCGCTTGAGCGTGATGTCGTAGTAATCCGTTATTCCGTCATAGCCTTGCACGACGGCCCCCTCGGCCAGAAGCTGGCGGGCCAGGTGAAAGCCGATAAAGCCGGCGGTGCCGGTCACCAGGATGCGGCGGGACGTGAGGGATGCAGGTGTCAGGGGACGCTCTTTTGCCGGCTGGGTCATGATCGGGCGCAAGCTCTATCGTTCAACGCCCGGACTGTCACCCGCAATCGCATCCACATGTGACATGCCGTGTAGCCGAAGCCGTCGGGCGGTGCGGGTTCTGTCGAAAGCTATGGTTCATGCCCGGGCCTTGGGCTATGCAACGCGGACGATCAGCGACAAGAAAGCCCGCCAGAATGACACGAATTGCAGTTGCCGGCATCGGCTATGTGGGCCTGTCCAACGCGGTTCTGCTGGCCCAGCACAACAGCGTCACCCTGGTCGATATCGACCCCGCCCGCGTGGCCCAGATCAAGGCGCGCACCTGCCCCATCGTGGACCCCGACATCGAGGCGTGGCTGGCTGAACGGCCCCTGGACCTGACCGCCACCACCGACGCGGCCGCGGCCTATGCACAAGCCGATATCATCATCGTGGCCACCCCCACCAACTATGATCCCGACACCAACTTCTTTGACACCTCCAGCGTTGAAGACGTGGTGCAGGCCGCGCTGGCGGCCAATGATCATGCGCTGATCGTGCTGAAATCCACCGTTCCGGTGGGATATACCAAGGACCTTTGCGCCCGGCTGGGCACGGACCGCTTGGTGTTCAGCCCCGAGTTCCTGCGCGAGGGGCACGCGCTTTATGACAACCTGCACCCGTCGCGTATCGTCGTGGGCGAAGACAGCGCCCGGGCCCGTCACTTTGCGGGCCTGCTGGCCGCCGCCGCCGAGAAGACCGGGATCGACATCCTGTTTACCGGCGCCACCGAGGCCGAGGCGATCAAGCTTTTTTCCAACACCTACCTTGCCATGCGGGTGGCCTATTTCAACGAGCTGGACAGCTATGCGATGAAATTCGGGCTTGATACGCGGGCCATCATCGACGGGGTGGGGCTCGATCCGCGCATCGGCACGCATTACAACAACCCGTCCTTCGGCTATGGCGGCTATTGCCTGCCCAAGGACAGCAAGCAGCTTCTGGCGAACTATTCCGACGTGCCCCAGAACCTGATCCGTGCCGTTGTCGACGCCAACCGCACCCGCAAGGATTTTCTGGCCGAACAGATCCTGGCCCTGGCGCCAAAGGTCGTTGGCATCCACCGGCTGGTGATGAAGGCGGGATCGGACAATTTCCGCCAAAGCTCGATCCAGGGGATCATGAAGCGGATCAAGGCCAAAGGGGTCGAGGTCATTGTCTATGAACCGGCTCTGGAAGAGGCGGAGTTCTTCGGATCAGAGGTGGTGCGCGACCTGGAGCACTTCAAACAGGGCGCGGATGTAATTGTCGCCAATCGCCGCACGGCGGAATTGGCCGATGTCGAGGACAAGATATTCACCCGCGACCTGTTCAGGGAAAACTGATTCAAAGGGGCGGCTTTAAAAACACATAACCCTGATTACAGGGAAAATATTCGCCAAACGGGTGGATTCACAAACGAAGTGCAAATTCTGTATTAAAACAGAACGTTGCACGGAGGCTTATGAATGGGACGCTGCTACCCTCACCTGAGTTTGGAAGAACGCCGTAAGATCGACAAGTGGCGAGAAGCCAAAATGCCGGTTTCAGAGATTGCGGATCGGCTGGGTCGCACGCCATCGACGATCTACCGCTACATCTACTCAAAGGAAGGCATGGTGCAGGAGCTCTGGTGGTACTTGCCCGAGCACCGAAAACCCCGTTGGTCACGTCGTGCCAGGAAGCGTCGGGCTTCCAGGTTTGACCGGGATGTCAGCAGTCCATTCCGCCCTGATGATGGGTCGAAGCGCCGTCAATTTGAGCATTGGGAGGCTGACCTCATGTTGTTCAAACAGGAGCTTGGCCAATCGAATATCACATCGCTCGTTAAGCGCGTCAGCCGGTTCACGGTCCTTCTGAAGAACCCGAACAAACGCCCCAGTGCGGTCCTGGCGTTTATTACAGAGGAACAGGGCAAGGGCGCGTGGCCTGACCACGTTGACACCTTCCGGACCCGCGTTTAATCACCGCGGTATCGCGTGGACATCGCAGAAAATGCAACGCGGGAACCAACCAATGTTCGTACCAAACCATCGAGAGGTGTCGTGTGCACCCAAACTATGACATTCCCTTGGGTGACCTCGATGCGACAGGCACAACAACCTCGGTGAGTGAACTCATGCCGGGGCTGCGTGTCGGTATCGGTGACACAAGTGGCACCCTGTCCTTCAGAACCGACGGTGCATTGCATCTGGAAACACGCGAAACGGACGGTCCTTACGAATGGGCCGAAATCTCCATCTCGTTGGCGGATCCGGCATGGCACCTGTGTCGTCGCATCCACTTCCAGATCACCGTCTGCGCCACCCTGCCCGTCGAGGTGATGCCGGCCCTGAGACTGTTCAGTGTCGGTCAGTTTCATGATCTGTTCCCGGCCGCCCCGATCCCGGTGTATCCGGAAACGATACGATGCGGATGTGTCTTTGACCTGATCCCGCGCCAGATGGTCGATATCGAACGCATGGACCTGCAGCTCTTTCTGTCAAATCAGGAACATCAGCTGACCGTTTTCGACATGTCCGTGGTCGGAACACATTGATGCACGGCCCCGTGCGAGGAGCACCATGAAATTTTCCTGCATCATGACCACGTTCGACGACAAGGACATCCTTGTTCAATCCGTCAATTCGATCCTTAACCAGACCCATGACAATCTCGAATTGCTGCTGGTCGATGACGGCTCGGGACCACAGACCAAGGCCATCCTAGCCGCGCTCGACGATCCCCGCATCGTCCTTCTGGAACAATCCAACGATGGTCTGTCGTCCGCCCGCAACCGGGCGCTGCATCATGCCAAGGGGGATTACGTCTGTTTTCTGGATGCAGATGACGTGCGCGCGCCCTGGGCGTTTGCGGACGTCGCCCAAGCGATCCAGGCACATGCGCCGGACCTTCTGATCGTGCGCGGTGTTTATTCCGGAGGACGCACCTTGCTCGCCCCGTTCATGGATGAAACAGCTATGGAGGGATACGAGGCCGAGCTGGTCGAAGGCGAGATGGAGCTTGCCGACCGCAAGGCCTGGGCCATGAGTTGCGAGCCCCAATCTGCCAACAAGTTCATCGCACGATCCCTGATCGAGCGGGGTGCCCTGCGCTTTCCCAACGACCATTTCTTCGAGGACATTCTGTTTCACAGCGCCGCCATTGCGCATGCGCGATCCCTCGAAATCCTGTCATCGCGCAGCTTCACCTATTTTCAGCGCCAGCTCCGACCACAGCTGACGGCTGCGAATAACCTGACCCGCTTCGATATCATCGGCACTGCGCGCGTTGCGTTGCAGCTTTTTGAAAGCCATCCGGACTTTGCCAACCCAAGGATCAGGGGCGCTCTGGCCATCGGGACGCTGCGTTTGCTGCGCTGGTGCGAACAGACGATCCCCGCCTATCATAAACACGCGTATCGGACCGGCCTGAGACAGAGCCTTGATTGCGTGAACCGGCTTTACCTGATCATCGATCCTTCGGCCCCGGATCCACGCAATGAACGCGAAAGCCTTATGCACTATGCACGGGAGCTTCTGCGATGAGCAGCACAGATCACCACATCGTAACCGCCGACGCCTCTGCCCCCCATCGGACAATCGTTCGTGCGTTTGGGACCACGGTCACCCTCGCCCATGCGGATGACAGCCCCGAAGTCAAACGCCAGACAGACTGGCTGAAGACGGATTACGAATTCTTTCTGGCGTCACGCGTGATCCCGAAAACGGGTCTGTGCGTCGATGTCGGAGCCGGCGATGGATGGTTCGCCATTGCATTTGCCGCGGCCTTTCCTGCCTGGCAGGTCCTGTGTTTCGAAGCCGACCCGGAGGCCGCTGAGCGGCTGCGTGCCAATGCGGCTGCCAACGGGCTGAACAATGTCGTCTGTGTTGTGGCAGGATTTCATCCCGACATGCCTGAGGCGTTGGTCGATGCGCCAGAACGGGGCGCGATCACTGACTGGGCCGCGGGGCTTGCCCACCATATGCGGGACCTGCCCTTTCAAACGCTCTCGGCCCTTGGCGGGCGGCTGGATCCCTTGCCCACCGACGCGGATCACGCAAACCCCGTCATGGCGCCCTGTCTGCCGGTCTCCGTCTTGGCGGCCCTTGCCCCCGATCTGCTCAAGATGGATGTTGCGGGCAGCTCTGCCATGATTGCAGAAGGCTTGCGGGACTGCCCGGTCGGGTTCATCATGGGGCAGCTTTACGATTATGTGCCGTCCGCTCTGTTCAATCCCACCGCAGATGCCGGTCCACGGGAATATTATCTGAGATGCGGGACGCATACGCTGCGGCGCGATTACGAAGACAATTTCCCGTCAAGGCAGTCACGACTGGATGTCGTCGTCGCGATGTACAACGCAAAAGATTACATCGTCGAATGCGTCGACAGCCTTTTGGCCGATGGCAATCCGGACATCCACGTCATTGTCGTCGATGATGGTTCGACCGACAGGTGCGGCGATCTCGTTGCCGCGCAATATGCATCGCAGCCCCGGGTCCGGCTTGTCCGCAAGCCGAACGGAGGATGCGCATCAGCCCGCAATTTCGGACGCGCCCAGTCTAACGCCCTGCATATTGCATTCGTGGATGCGGATGACCGGGTGGATCCCGGCATGTTCACGGCCCTGCTGGAAACAGCGCGCTATACGGGGGCCTTTGTCGTCGAGGGCGAGTTCAAGTTCTTCCATATCGATGAAGACGGGACCGAGCAGCTCGACCCCAGCTATGAAGCCGAGATGTATCCTGAACCAGGGGACAAAGGGCTTGGAGATTATGACTATACCTGGATCCGGGGGGAGGCCATTGCCACGGGCCAGCCCACGATCTGGCGCCGGGTGCATCGACGGGATTTTTTGGATCGCAAGAACATATATTTCCCGGAACATGTACGGGCCTTTGACGACCAGATATTCCAGCTGATGATCGCGCATTATTGTGGGGCCCTGGCCCATGTGCACGGGCATTTCTACCATTACCGCCAGCATCCCGACCAGGACATCAAGCAAGGGGACGAACGGCATTTTTACAGTTTCAACATGTTCCGGACCATCCTGTTGCGGTCCCTGGACGAAAGCTGGTCCAATATCGAAATGGTCGTGCAATCGCTTCTGAACACGATGCAATGGTCCTATGATGGTCTGCGGTCGGATCTCAAACCGATTTACGTGGATGCAGCCGTTGAATTTGTCGCCGTCTTCCAGAAAACCTACGGCTACACTATCTCGTCCGACCGGCTGCGCGACGTCGGGATCGACGGGTTCGATTTTCTGGTCGAGCGCCGGGCATATGACATGCGGCACGACCCTGTGTCCTATGGGGCGATGCAGCAGGAAGACTGGCGGTGGCAGCCCGAGATGATCCGCATGATGCAGCGGATGCAGGCGCCCTGAGCGGACGGTCGCGCCCCGGTCGTCGCACCGATGGACCTTCGGAAGGGACCTGTTATTCTGCGATGCGCAACAGAGTGGTATCCGCAGTCCAGTTCATCATATGCGCTGCGGTCTCGACCAGGGCCCAACGGAAGGCACATCATGCAGTGCATTCTGCACATTGGAATAGAGAAAACCGGCACCACCACACTGCAGACGTGGCTTTATACCAATCACGATGCGCTCAGACGCCAAGGTATTGGTTTGAGCCGCGTGCTTCAGCATCCGAACAACCGGGATATGGTGGCCTATTTCCGTACCTCCCTGGATGATTTTGCCAAAATGGCCAGGATTGCGGATGCGACACAAAAAGCTGCGTATTTCAAGGATTTTGAAGCCAATCTGGATGCCGAGATCGCACGGCTTTCGGCACAGGGCCTCACGCACATGCTCTTTACATCCGAGCATTTCCACAGCCGACTACTGGAGCCGGAAGATATTGCAAGCCTGCACGGCTATTTGGTCGAACGTTTTGAAGCGATACAGATCGTATGCTACATCCGCGAGCAATCGGCGCTGCGACGGTCGCTCTATTCCACGGCCCTCAAGGCCGAAGTCACAGAAGGGCTCGAAGATTTTCACACCGAGATCGACGAGGGCCATTTCTACTACGATTTCAATTCAGTGCTAAGCCGGTGGGCGAATGTTTTCGGGTCTGATGCGTTGCGAGTGCGGATCTTTGATCGAAACGTCATGCACAAGGGTGACATACGCCACGATTTCCTGAATGTGGCCCTGCCGTTCGTAGCAGAGCAAACGCTTGATTTCGAAATCGCATACGAAAATAAATCGCTGACCCATCTTGAGAGCTTTGTGTTCCGGGCCATCAACCGCTGGCGCCCGTTTTTTCGCACGGGCGGTGGGATTGATCCTGTCAATTTATCGCTCAAGGAGGCGATCCGGAAGGTTCCGCAATTGCGAATTGGGACGCTGCGCAGTGCATTGAACACCGTGATACGGTCTCGCTTTGAAGCGTCCAATGCAATTGTCTCAGAGCGCTATTTTGATGGCAAACCTTTGTTTCGGCATACCGCTCAAAAGGAGGAAACCAATCAGCAATACAGCCTGGAAGAGACAGGTGTCTTGATCGAAGCAACCGTCGACGCCGTGCTACGGCAGGTTGGCCGATATATTCTGACCGAACCCGAGATCGATCTGCTGCGGGATGTGGCTTTTACGATCGAAAGCGACAGGGACTTGAGCCGGGAGCAGGCCATACAATTGTTGCAGATCGCACAGCGGGCCCGCCCGAAAGGTCCACTGATCGCACAAAAATTGAAAGACCTGACCAGCAACAGTGCTGCGCCTGCGACACCCGGCCCCGAACGCTAGATCTTTGGCCAGGGTTTCAGGTGACCGCTAGTGGAGGAGGTAAGTCTCGTCCTAGAACACAAAGTCATCCGCTGAAAAGTCCGCGCGTGCAGCATAGTTCAGCGTGATCGTCTGATCGACGATCGCATCGTTTCCGAAGATGCGCATTTCCACATGCGCTCCGACCTGCACCAGGCTGAAGCCCTGCAGATAGCCTGTCACCTCGGTCATGCCGGACAGATCCAGAAGGTCTCCGCTGGTGTCGAAAGCCCCAACCGTGTCGTTGCCGCTGGCATCATCGAAGATGAATGTATCGATCCCGGCATCGCCACGCATGAAGTCGTTGCCCGCCCCACCATTGAAGATATCGTCGCCGTCGCCGCCAAAGAGCGAATCCGCACCTGCCCCGCCGGTCAGCGTGTCGTTGCCACCTTCACCGTGCAAGACGTTGACAGAGACATCGAGGCTATCGCCGCCAAACAGCGCATCAGACCCACCGCCGCCATAAAGCGTATCGGCCCCGGCACCGCCATAGAGCGTGTCATTGCCCAAATTACCGTAGGCCACGTCACTGCCGGCCCCACCGCTTACCACATCGTTGCCGCCATCACTGGACAGCACATCATCGCCGGCTCCGCCATCCAGCGTGTCAGCCCCGTCCCCCCCGAGCAACGTGTCGTTCCCGTCCTCTCCAAGCAGCCGGTCGTTGCCCGTTTCACCGGCAAGCTGATCTGCGCCGTCACCCCCGAATATCTCATCATGATCGAGCCCCCCGAACAGGCTGTCATTGCCGCCCCCACCATAGAGGGTGTCGTCATCGGCATTTCCATAGGCCGTGTCTGCGTCAGCACCGGCATAGATCAGATCGTTGTCATTGCCGCCGCTGAGCTCATCCTCGCCCTCATCGCCGATCAGGGTGTCGCGCCCCTCGCCGCCAACAAGCAGGTCGTTGCCCCGTCCACCACTGGCAAGATCGTTACCAAAATTGGCATAGACAGTGTCGTCGCCGTCCTCGCCCCGAAAGATGTCGTTCCCGGCACCGTCGGCCACGGCCTCGTCATAGAAAACATCATTGCCGAGACCACCGATATGCGTGTCGTCGCCCAATCCACCATTCAGGGTGTCATTGTCTTGATTTCCAAACAGAAGATCGGCACCGTCGCCACCAAAAAGCGTGTCCTGACCCCAACCGCCATAGGCGACATCGTTGCCGTCACCGCCTCCCAGCTCGTCATGGCCCCCCTGGGCATAAAGACTGTCGTTGCCATCATGGCCATAAATTCGGTCGTCGCCGGTTCCGCCATAGGCCTGGTCGTCACCGCCCTCGCCCTGCAGCGTGTCGTTACCGTCTTCGCCGTGCAGCACATCGTTTTCCGTGCCGCCGAATATGCTGTCGGCACCGGTGCCGCCAAATTGCGTGTCCTGGCCCTGGCCGCCGAACATGGTGTCGTTGCCGTTCCCACCGAACATGCGGTCGTTGCCCGCATCGCCGTTCACGACATCGGCCCCATCCCCCGCATAGAGCAGATCATTGCCAGCGCCCCCCATGACACTGTCGTTTCCAACACCGCCGAAAACGGTATCCTGCCCGGCACCGCCAGAGACTTCATCATCCCCGCCCCGGCCGATGACCCGATCATCACCATCTTCGCCGATCAAGGTGTCAGAGCCGTTCGGCCCTGTTTCACCGGTATCGAAAATGGTGTCATTGCCCGTCCCGCCCAGAACCGAGTCCCGACCGTTGCCACCGCCAAGAGCATCATTGCCAGCATGGCCGAAAAGAGTGTCATCACCCGCACCGCCCCACGCCTGATCGGCTCCATCTTCGCCTTGCAGGACATCATTGCCGTCATGGCCGAAGAGCGTATCATTTTCCGTGCCGCCAAACAGGCTATCATGGCCGATCCCGCCGTTCAGGTCATCCTGCCCCGCGCCGCCATAGGCCGTGTCGTTGCCATCCTGCCCCATGACCGTGTCGTTCCCGGCGTCACCGTTCAGCAAATCGTGACCAGCCTCGCCATGCACGGAATCGTTCGCCGCTCCGCCAGAAAGGCTGTCATTGCCGTCGCCGCCATACAAAGCGTCGTTCGACCCGCGGCCAAACAGCGTTTCATCGAATATGCCGCCCCGGATAATATCGACGAAATCCGTGCCCACGATGTTTTCGACACCCCATACAGTGTCGATGTTGCCGAATGTATCGACGATCACGCCATGTCCAAGCATGACGTCAATGCCTTGCGTGCCGCCAAGTTGGCTGACCTCAGCCGAGAAGTCGATCAGGTCGACCCCGAGACCACCAAAGATGTTGTCGCTCCCGCGTCCGCCAAGAAATGAATCCCGTCCAGCGCCGCCCGCAAGCGTATCGTTGCCATCGTGTCCGACAAAGAAATTGTCCTCCTCCCCCCCGGTGAAGCGATCAGCAAAGCTCGATCCCAGCAGGGTCTCGATATTGGCGTAGGTATCGGTATCGCCGAACGTATCCGTCCCGGTCCCGGTGGCCAGATTCACGATGGCTCCGAGCGTGCCGACATGGTGCCGGTTGTTGGCCACGTCCCAGTAGCCCTGAACTTCTTCCGCGACAAAGCTCACCGCGTCGATGCCGGTTCCGCCATCGAAATGATCATTGCCGGCATACCCGGTGAACTGTTCCCAGTGGTCGAACGCTGCATTGCCGCCGATGAACGTGTCATCGAACCCGGAGCCTGCGACCACGTTGAACACCCGCGCTGCCGAGAAATCGACGCTCAACAGGCTGCTGCCAGCCAATCCGGTGCTCAGATCGACCGCGACGCCGGTCCGCTGATCGGTAAAGCTCATATGGTGCCCGACAAGATCGTTGCCGGTGCCGCTGCCTGTGACAGTGGTATGACCGATATCGGTGAAGAACAGGTTGTCCCAGACCCCGCCCACGCCGGACATGACGACCACATTGTTCCCCCGGCCCGGGTCAATCAGGTCGCTTTGGTCATCAGTGCCTGCATGCAGGGTGTCATCTCCCCAGCCGCCCCGCAGCGTATCGCGCCCTGCGCCGCCAAGAAGGCTGTCGTTGCCACTCATCCCGATCAGGCTGTCATTCCCGCCCAGCCCGGTGATGGTGTCGTCGCCGTGGCGGCCATTGAGCGCGTTGTCGGTGCCATCGCCTGACATCGCTTCGCCGAGGCCGTCGACCTCTTCCAAATGCAGATCGACATTGTTGACGGTCAGGGTCCCGTCGCCCTGCACGATCTCGGCGCCGAGTTCGACCGAATGCAGCCAGAGATCGCCCGAAATCAGACCATTGTCCTGCATCACCTGCAGAATATCATCGATATCGAGCGTGCCCGAGGTGATGCTGTCAGTCCAATAGGTGGGAATGATGAAGTCCCAGACGTGATCATTCTGGCCCGACGCATCCGTCTGGTTCTCGAGGAACCACAGCTCATATGTACCCAGGTTGTCGGTGGCCTGAACCCCGGTAAATTCCCCGGCCGGATTGTGGTTGCTGCTGCGCAGCCAGATCATGATCTCGTTTTCGACGGCATCAAACCCGCCGTCCGGATCGTTACTGAGCCATAGCGAAACTGCGAGATTGAAATCATCTTCCGGCCCCAGCGGCTGCCAGTCGAAATCGAAGTCCAGTGTCAGATCGACAATATCATCCACCTGGATCGGAAAGTGATCAAAGGTATTCTGAAGCGGGTTCCAGGGCACCTGTCCGATGGCCAGTTCCGGATAGCCGTACACAAAGGCATCGTTGATGTCTTCCGGCCAGTCCCAGGTCAGGACAGCACCATCGACGGTTGCATCCTGCGGATAGGTGACATCCGGCACCGTGATGGACTGATCGTAATCCGTGCCGTTGATCAGATCACGCCGGTTCCAGGTATTGTTGTGAACGTACCAGCCATCAAGACCGATCCAGACACCGCTGTCTTCGGTCACAACCACGGATTCCGTCATATCATGTCGCCCATATGAAAATCACTGCAGGGCACAGTCATGACCGGACTTCATGTCACAAGGATGGCATCTCTATGCCAAAGCCGGCAAAAATATTCTTAAAAAACAGCTAACTTGTAATTTCACTTACAGTGAAGTCTAAGGCGGATTACCACGAAAAAAGCGTAAATATTTCAGGGGCTCTGACAGGCGATCGGTATGGCTAACGAGTTAACAGAATTTGATCAAAGCATGGCGGATCGGGCACAGAATGTGCGGCGGGGCAAGGCAACGGGGCCATTGGCGGCCGAAGCTGCGAAGGCGCACAGAATTGCCCAGGCGATGCTCGCGGATGGCGAGAAACTGCTAAACCGCGAACGGCTTTTGTCGCATGTGCGCAGCTTCGGTTTATGTCGAAACAACTGGCCCGCCTTTCATCACCTCCAGGACTGGTACAACAGTTCTTCCGTCGGGCTTTTGCAGATTCCTTCGGAATATGTCGATTTTCTGCTCTACTGCAGCAAATACCGCCCCTCCTCGATGGTGGAGATCGGTGCATTCACCGGTGGCAGTTCCTTTATCGCTGCGGCTTTCTTCAAGGCGCTGAACCCGGATTTTCGACTGACGGCCGTTGATCTGGGTGATTACATCCTTCTCGAAAAACGCACGCTTGAGCTTCTCGATATCACCATATGCGCGGGCAAAACGTCCGATGATATCTTCGGCCAGGCCTTCGACATCGTTTTCATTGATGGCGATCACAGCCACCAATGGGCAAAATCCGATTATCTGAATGTCGGGCGCTTTGCCCGCAAGGTCTGCGGAATGCATGACGTCAATGGGCGCGAATACATTCCCCGGAATGGGGGAGTGTTCACCTTCTGGCGCAAGCTGAGACATTCCTTGTGCCACAAGCTGCCAGTGCTGCAAATCAGCCATGCCAGTCACAAGGTGGGCGAGCATCAGGACGGGGACTGGATGGGGATCGGAATCCTTGATTTCGGCTATCTGGACGATGCCGAGCGGGCAAAGCTGATCAATTTTGTCTAGCAACAACCAGCCAAGCATGCCACTTGCGATGGAATATGTAACTCTCGGCGGTAAAGGACTCCGGCAGCTCCGCAAAGCCGTGACATGATGCAATCAGAACCAAGAGACTTGCAGTGAAGCTCATCCTCCACGTCGGCACGCCCAAAACGGCCTCGACACTGATTCAGAACAGCCTCGAGGCCAATCCCGAATGGCTCGCCAGCCATGGATTGGCGTATGGCAAGGTTCTGGCACCGGATGCCAACCACATCACGCTCTTTTATGCCTGCGCCAACAGGCTGCATGATTTTGCACGCGATTACGGTCTGAACTCGATGGAGGAGGTGGCCGCCTTCCGGGCCAAAGTCGCCAAGCGGATCAGATGGCATCAGGACCAGTTGCACGGCAAGGCACATACCATGATCTTCTCGTCGGAAAATCTGACGGGCAATATGCACCATCCGGACGAGATCGCCCGCCTGAAGCAATTTCTGGCCCCCCATTTCGACGAGATCAAGGTCGTCATCTACGTCCGTCGACAGGATGACGCGATCCTTTCGATGTACGGGGAGCACATGCGCCGCGGGTTCAGCAATGAGCTGTTTCGCGAATTCGTCGATATCTGCATGGGTCCGGAAAGCCCGACACCCTATCTCTACTATCGCAGGGAATTGTCCAAATGGGTCGACATCTGGGGGCGCGACAATATCATCGTTCGCCGCTTTTCGCCGGTCGATTTCATCAACGGGGACATTCTGGCTGACTTTCTCGGCATCGTTCTGAACACATGGGAGCCGAACCTGGACGGGTTCACGGCCTCCAAGGATGACAATCGCGGCCTGTCGGCGGCAGCGCTCGAGCTTTTGCGCCGCCTGCATCCGCACATCCCCTTCATCAAAGATGGCCGCCCAAACCCGCAACGCACGTTGCTGACACCATATATCAGCCAGTTGCCGGCCCATCCCCGCCCCGTGATGGCGGCCGGTACGGCGCGGCACATCATGCGCCATTTCGAACCCGCCAATACCTGGCTCAAGAACACCTTCTTTTCCGAGCTCGAGGGCCCGTTTTTTCCCGACAGGCCGGATCATCCGGAACAGGGTAATCTGAGCCAGCTGTCACACGAGGACATGGTGAACCTGACCGGCCAGTTGCTCGCAAAACTCAGATTGCGCAGTTAATTATGACGGACAAACTTCCTCGAGCGCGATCCGCACCTCCCAAACGGGGACGGCCCGGTCCAGCCAGCAGGGCCATGCCCGCCAATGTCCGGCGAAAAAAAGCAGCCATACGCGCCGCCTCCCCGGCGCATGCCCCGCAACTCCCACGGACTCATCTGTTGCAAACCCTTGCCTGGCCAGATCCGAAACTGTGTTCGGAACGGGACCTTTTCATGCGTCTCCACGGCGCCGCGGGGCTCTCTCTGAAAAACCACAGAATCCAGTTCATGCAGGGCGCGCATCTGCAATTCGACACTTATTTCAACCTGTTCAATATCGGGAAATGGGTGACCCATTGCGACCTGGGCTCGGTCGGCCTGCAACTTGCAGGGCATGGGACCGTGGAGCTGACGGTTTTTCTGGCCTCTCCCAACCAGTCCTGGAACCGGCTGATCAACGAGATCGTGCATCTCACACCCGACCGGGCGCAGCGTTTCGACATAGACATGCCCTTCCCAGCCCATAGTCAGGGCATTCTGTTCTTTGAACTGCGCGGGTTGAGTGACGGCGCGCTGACATGGAGTGCCTGGGACACAAAGCAGCCGCCAAGGAGACAACCGGACCTGACCCTGTCAGTGACAACCTTCCGGCGCGAGGCGGCCGTGACCACCACCGTGGCGCGTTTTCGTCGATTTGCAACCCGATCGCCGCTGGGGCAGCACCTGCACATGCTCGTGGTCGATAACGGGCGTAGCGCAGATATTGACAGCGATGCCCATGTCACGGTGATCGAGAATGAAAATCTGGGGGGTGCGGGTGGGTTCGCCCGTGGCCTTTTGGCCGCCAGAGAACGGGGGGCCTCGCATTGCCTGTTCATGGATGACGATGCGGCCACTCCGATGGAGGCGATTGAACGGACCTGGATGTTCCTGGCCTATGCGCGCGACGACAGCACGGCTGTGGCCGGTGCGATGATCTCGACCCGCCACGCCTGGGCGATCTGGGAAAACGGCGCACTCTTCGACCGTGCCTGTCAGCCGCTCTACGGGGGCACTGATCTGCGCAATCCGGGCCAGGTCTTCGAGATGGAATATGCCTCGACCCCGCCCCAGCCCGACAATTTTTACGGAGGCTGGTGGTATTTCGCCTTTCCGGTCGACAAGGTAAAACACATGCCCTTCCCGTTTTTCGTGCGGGGCGACGACGTGAGCTTCAGCCTGGTGCATGATTTCAACATCGTGACCCTGCCCGGTGTTGTCTCTTTTCAGGAAAGTTTCACCGAAAAAGACAGCCCACTGACATGGTATCTGGACTTGCGCAGCCATCTGGCGCATCACCTCAGTCTGCCGTCGATGGACATAGGGCGGTGGGCAACGGCGCGGATCGCCATGTGGTTTGCCGCCCGGGCGCTGATCCCTGCACATTACGACACACTGGCAGTGGTTAACCTGGCCATCGAAGACGTGTTGCGCGGACCTGCATTCTTTGCCGAACACGCGGACATGGCCGTACGCCGCAACCAGATCGGTCACATGCGCCAGGCCGAGGTCTGGACAGACATGTCCCGAACACCGCAAGAGCGGCGCTGGATCGACCCGCATAACCGCATACTGCGTCTGTTGATGAAAGTTACATTGAACGGGCATCTGCTGCCCTTTTTTCGCCGGTTCGGCAATCATGTGACGCTACCGGCCGAAATGCGCTGGAACCCTCGCAAAATCTGGGGGGCCGCGCAGATCACCTATCGCAACGACACCTCCGGTCAGGCGTATACCGTCACGCATTCCAAGCGCCGCGCCTTCCGCGAAGGAACGCGCACCGCGCGTCTGTTGTGGCGGTTGATGCGCAACTACGACCGTCTCAAGGCCGACTGGCAAAGGGCCTATCCAGAGTTGACGGGTGCGAGTTTCTGGCACAAGGCCCTGCAGATGGACATGACCGTCGCCCCGCATGCGCAGACACCCGCGCAATAGCGACCCGTGCCCCGCAAGACCTAGACGATGGTGATGGACTCGGCCAATCCGTCCAGACCGGTCACACCGTCCAGATAGACCGCCTGCCCGAGCCCGGCAAAGAAATAGGTTTCGCCTTCGGAAAACAGGAACATCTGATCCTCGACCTCTTGAGCAGTGCGTCCACCGACCAGGGCCGCGGCCAGCTCCAACCTGTCCACACCCACCTCGAAATCCGTGATCACATCTTCAGAGATCAGCGTACCGAACACAAACGTGTCGGCCC
>JBCDEK010000050.1:0-22585 GCA_039179785.1 Pseudomonadota bacterium
CACCAATACTGACGGCATTCTGGGCGCGCTTTACGATCCGTTGGACGGGCATCTGGACCCGTCTGGAACGACCCATGCGTATGCCAAGGCCGCCCGCATGGGTGGGGCAACGATCGAAACCCATTGCATGGTGCATGAGACCAATCAGCGCGCGGATGGCACCTGGGATGTGGTCACCGACAAGGGCACCATCCATGCCGAACACGTCGTCAATGCGGGCGGCCTCTGGGCGCGCGAGGTCGGGGCCATGGCGGGCGTCTATCTGCCCCTGCACCCGATGGAACACCAGTACATCGTCACCGACGACATCCCCGACATCTACGAACGCGGGCAGGAACACCCCCATGTCATGGACCCCGCAGGCGAAAGCTATCTGCGGCAAGAAGGCCGCGGCCTCTGCATCGGCTTTTATGAACAACCTTGCCGCCCCTGGGCCGTCGACGGCACGCCGTGGAGCTTCGGCCACGAACTCCTGCCCGACGATTTCGACAAGATCGAAGACAGCATCGCCTTTGCCTACAAACGCTTCCCGGTCCTCGAAACCGCAGGCATCAAGTCGGTGATCCACGGCCCCTTCACCTTTGCCCCCGATGGCAACCCGCTGGTCGGTCCCGTACCGGGCCTGCGCAACTACTGGTCAGCCTGCGGCGTCATGGCGGGCTTCTCCCAAGGCGGCGGCGTCGGCCTCATGCTCGCCCAGTGGATGATTGAAGGGGAACCCGAACGCGACGTCACCGCCATGGACGTGGCCCGCTTTGGGGACTGGATCAGCCCCGGCTACACCCGCCCCAAAGTCGTCGAAAACTACCAAAAACGCTTCTCCGTCGCCTACCCGAACGAAGAACTGCCCGCCGCACGCCCCAACCGCACGACACCAATGTACGACATCTTCACCGACATGGGCGCCGTCTGGGGCCAGCAATACGGGCTGGAGGTGGCGAACTACTTCGCCCAAGCGGGTGAGCCGATCTATGAAACCCCATCCTTCCGCCGCTCCGATGCGTTCCAAGCCACCGCACGCGAGGTCAACGCCGTCCGCGCAAGCGTTGGCATCAACGAGGTGCACAATTTCGGCAAATACCGCGTCTCCGGCCCAAACGCCCGCGCCTGGCTCGACCGCATCATGGCAGGTCGCGTACCGCAACCGGGGCGCGTCTCTCTGACACCGATGCTCAGTGCCAAGGGGCGGCTGATCGGGGATTTCACCATGTCTTGTCTCAGCGAGACCGACTTCCAGCTCACCGCCAGCTACGGCGCCCAAGCCGTCCATATGCGCCACTTCCAACACCATGAGGAAAAGGGCGTAAGCGTCGAAAACATAAGCGACAAACGCAATGGCTTCCAACTGGCGGGGCCACGCGCCCGCGACGTCTTGCAAGCCTGCACGCGCACCGACCTCTCCGACATGCGTTTTCTCGACATCCGCGCGCTCACCGTGGGCATGACCAACTGCATCGTGCAGCGCGTCAGCTATACCGGCGATCTGGGCTTTGAAATCTACTGCGACCCGATGGCACAACGCCAACTCTGGTGGACCCTGTGGGAGGCCGGACAGGCCCACGACATCACACCCTTTGGCATGCGCGCCATGATGTCGCTGCGCCTCGACAAGTTCTTCGGCTCCTGGCTCAGCGAGTTCTCCCCGGACTACACACCCGCCGAGACCGGAATGGACCGCTTCATCGCATGGAAAAAGAATGCCGACTTCATCGGCCGCACCGCCGCCGAAGCCGAGCGCGCCTCAGGTCCTGCGCGCAAACTCTGCGCCTTCGTGGTCGATGCAGAGGACGCGGATGTGCATGGCTACGAACCCATTTGGCTCAATGGCGCTGTTGTCGGCTTCTGCACTTCCGGCGGCTATGCGCACCACAGCCAATCCTCCGTCGCCCTTGGCTTTGTGCCAACCGATCAGATCACCGAGGGCCTGCAGGTCCAGATCGAAATCCTTGGCAAAATGCGTCCCGCCACTCTGACGACAACACCACTCTTCGACCCCGATAGCACACGTATGCGGGGTTAGGTGTGCGCCTGATAAGACCTCCCATGCCCCGACCGCGAAAGGCGCCGCCCATCGGACCTCGAATACCGGTCACGGCTTTGGTCGCGAGGCGAACCGGCCCTCATTCTCTTGGTCAGAAATACTCCGGGGGAGGCGCCAAAGGCGACGGGGGCAGCGCCCCCTCATAATCTCGTCGCGCTTGCGCGTCCGTGTTGCAGCCTCTGCCTCGGCCGCTTACCCTAAGCCTATGCTGCCGATCCTGATCCTCGCCGCCGGTGCTTCTTCCCGTATGCGCGGGCGCGACAAACTGCGTGAGGATATCGATGGCCAACCCCTCCTGACCCGTCAAATCGCGCTGGCGCACACACAAAGCGATGACGTGCGCGTCGCCCTACCGCCAGCACCTCACCCGCGCCATGACCTTGTCGCCGGGACAAACGCGCGCATCGTCTCCGTCCCCGACGCGGCCGAAGGGATGGGCGCAAGCCTGCGCACGATCTTTGCGACGCTCGGCTCGTCCCCCAAGGCGATGCTGCTGCTGGGCGACCTGCCGGATATCACCGAAAGCGACCTGCGCGCCGTCATCAAGGCGTCTGAAACCCACCCAGACGCGCTCATCTGGCGCGGCGCCACCGAAGACGGGCGCGGCGGGCACCCCATCATCTTCGACCGCGCGCTCTATCCTGCCCTGCAACGATTGACAGGCGACGATGGTGGGCGCGCCGTCGTGACAAGCGCTGCCGACAAGGTACATCTGATCCCGCTGCCCGGCACACGCGCCCGATGCGACCTCGACACGCCCGAGGACTGGGCGGCATGGCGCGCGGCGCGGAACGCTACCTGAGCCGCTCCACAAGGATCTGCGCCTCGTGCCGTTTCAGCGACACACGCGCCGCACCATAGCTGTCAAGCCCCGCCAGCGTCTCCAGTTCCGGGAACAGCGTCAGCACCTCGGCCCGCTGGTCCTCGCCAATCCCCCGCAGCGAATGATCGCCCGGCTGAAAACTCTCGGACCAGGCGCCATTGGCCAACACAACTTCATGCTGATCGAACATCAGGTGCATGTAGCTCACCGCATCCGTCCGCACCTGATCCACGCCGTCCAACCCGGTCAGATGCTTGGCCGCAATCAACACCTCGCGTTCGTCAAACATCACCTCGGCAAGGCCCGAATGCACCAGCATCCGGTGCTGCGGCGACACCAGCATGTCACGCTCGGGCAACCCCTTGCCCAAAGCACCCTGCCGGATCAGCACCGGCTGAAACGCGTCGTGGCCGCACAATTCGCTCCGCGACAGGTCGCGCCGCCCCACCCAGCGCAGCATCTGCGCGCCATTGTCGCGCGTGAACACCTTGTCACCGGGGCGCAGGGTCTCCACCGCGACCTCACCCTTCGGCGTGGCAATGCGCGTGCCGGGGGTAAAGCAAATGATGATCTGTTCGATCTCGGAATAGGTGACGCGACGCGCCACATTCCCATTGTCGTCCAGCAACTCGACAGTGCCCGATTCCGATCCCGGCCCGTCCGGCAGCACATTGGCGCGCACACCCGTCAGGTCCAGAATATCAATGTCCGACCCGTCCGCATCTTCTCCGCCGATGATGGCGTGGTTGCCCAATCCGTCAAAGGTGAACCGGTCCGACCCGGTGCCCCCTTCGGCCAGGTCGTTGTCGGGTCCAAGCGTGATCAGGTCCTCACCGGCCCCGCCCAACAGCGTGTCATCGCCCTGCCCGCCGACCAGCGTATCATCACCCGCACCGCCCACCAGCTCATCCTGACCCTGGCCGCCATCCAGCAGGTCATCCCCGTCACCACCCTCCAGATCATCGTCGCCCTGACCGCCCGACAGGCTGTCGTCGCCGGACCCACCTGACAGCACATCCTGCCCCTGTCCGCCATCCAGAACGTCGTCACCTTCGCCACCGTCAAGCGTGTCGTCCCCCTGCCCGCCCAACAGGCTGTCGTCGCCCCCCTGGCCAAAGATCACATCCTGACCGCCGCCACCCTCGATCGTGTCATCGCCCGCTTCAATGGGGGTGACCACGGCATCGTCAATCAGATCACCGGAAAAGGAAAATCCCGAATTGGTGGTCCGCGCCTCCAACGTGAATTCGATGAACTCCCGGTTCTCGAAAGACGCCGAAAACCACGCGTCCTGATCACTGGGGTTGTTCTGCTCACCGCCCGCCGCCGTCACCTGCCCGCCCGCCTGGGTCACATTCAGCGACGTGTCATCGCTTGTGGCAAAGGCGGTAAAGCTGCTGGCGTCAATCGTCACAGCCTCCTGATCGCCGGGGCTGTTGCGATCCAGATCATTGACCGTCGCCGTGGAATTCAGCGCCACCGGCGTGCCCGTTGTCGCGTTCGGGCTGTCGGGGATAAAGAATTCCATCCGAAAACTGGCCGTGTCCCCCGGCCCGTTGCCGTTCATCAGGATTTCAGACCCCTTGCCCCCCGACAAATCCACCCGCAGGTTCGGGTCCGATTTCGACACAAGCACAATACGCGCCGACACCTGCGTGCCATCCTCCAACTGCGCCACATTCCGGTAGACGGCAGAGGTCCCGGGCCGGGCGTTGTTGTCGGCCCCGTCGCGCGTCACCAGATTGTTGATGTCGATGACCAAAGGGGTCGCATCATTGCCCGGGGCCGTGCCTTCGCCCACATCCCCAAACAGCGTGTCATTCCCGCCGCCGCCCAGAATGCTGTCGTCGCCCCCCTCACCCGACACCAGATCCTGGCCGTTGAAGGCCCGGATCGTATCGTCGTCATTGGTGCCCTGAAGGGTGTCGTTGTTCGAAGTTCCGTTGATCGTCGCCATGGCAGATGCCCCCACTCCCCTAGGACCAGGGCGCAGCAGCCGCTGCCCCCTACAACTTCAACAATTCAGGTCAGATTTAATTCAACCTTGATCAGAATTCAGGGGGAAAAGGGCACGGGATTGAACCATCGTGACGTCACTTGCGGGTCTCCGCCGGAATTCGGGCGTATTGTGCCCAAATTTGCAACAATGGGCGGATTCCCGCCGTGATTGAACACAGGAAACGGGCACAGCCCCCGCTGTCCCGTTTCCTGCGCCTCCACGAATCAATCGCGAAGGGCTGCATGTGAAAATGGCTTGAACCTCTCAGGGTCACTGGGTCAAAAGCCGCGCCTCGTGCTTTTTAAGGCTGCGCCGGGCCGACACATAGCCGTCGATCCCGTCCGCCGTCTCCAGTTCCGGGAACAATTCCAGAATTTCGGTGCGCTGCGCGTCCCCCATGGCCCCCAACGTCATGTCGCCGGGCTGGAAGCTTTCGGTCCAGGCCCCGTCCGACAGGATCACCTCGTGCTGGTCGAACATCACGTGAATGTAGGTCGTGTCCGACACGTCCACCACGTCGATCCCGTCCATCTCCGTCAGGTGCTTGGCGGCCACCAGCACTTCGCTTTCATCGAAATACAGCGCCGTCTTGTCGCTCGCCATCAACACACGGTGCTGCGGTGACACCAACATATCCCGCTCGGGCAGGCCATTGCCCAGGGCCCCTTGCTGGATCAGCACCGGACGCAGATGCGCCGCGGCGGCCAGTTCCGCGCCAGACATGTCGCGGTGACCCACCCAGCGGATCTCCTGAATGCCATTGTCGCGTGTGATCACCCGGTCCCCGGTCTTCAGGTCTTCAACCCGGCGCTCTCCGGTCGGCGTTGCAATCAACGTGCCGGGGGTAAAGCAGGGAATGATGTTCTCGATATCCGTGAAGTCGAGCGTGCCAACCGCGTCCCCATTCTCATCGAAATAGGTGACAAAGCCGTCAAAGCCGTTGCCGTTGTCATCCGGGTTCGTACGCGTGACCTGCAGCGACCCGTTGTTCGGGGCCGAGCCGCGCAGATCAAGCGTGTCAAAGTCGTCGCCCTCACCGCCGCCATCAACAGTGTCGTCCTGCGATACGTTCACAAACGTGTCGCGATCCGCACCGCCCGAGGCGCTGTTGCCGTCCACGTTGGCGCCAAGGTCGATCAGGTCGTTGCCGTCGCCGCCGTCGATGGTGTCCGCGCCCGTCGATCCGATGATGGTGTCGTTGCCAGACCCGCCTGACAGCCGGCTGTCGTCGCCGGTGCCACCGTCGATGAAGTCGTCACCGTCGCCGCCATCAATGCTGTCGGCCCCGTTGCCGCCCAGGATCGTGTCGTTGCCGTCACCGCCCAGCAGCGTGTCTTTCTGCAGGCCACCATCGATAAAGTCATCGCCATCGCCACCGATGATCGTGTCATTGCCCTGACCGCCCAGCAGGCTGTCATCGCCGATGCCACCGTCAATCAGGTCGTCATCAATCTCGCCATCGATGGTGTCGTTGCCCTCTTCACCGAACAATTCATCATCGTCATCGGCGCCAAAGATCACATCGTCGCCGTCACCGCCAAAGACCGTGTCACGGCCGTTGTCGGGCCGCGGGTCCGCCGGGAAGAAGGGGTTCGACCCGTCATCTTCGATGTTCAACTGGTCCAGCCCCAGATCGGGGTCATTCCCGGCAAAGATCGTGTCGTCACCGATCCCGCCTTCGATCAGGTCATTGCCCTCACCGCCGACGATGCGGTCGGCACCTTCGTCACCGCTGATCTCGTCATCGTCGATGCCGCCGTCGATCACATCGTCGCCGGTGCCGCCCACAATGGTGTCAGCATCATCGCCAGTGCTGATCGTGTCGTTGCCCGACCCGCCATCCACGAAATCAAGGTCGTTGTTCGGGTCCTCGTCCGCCGCAAAGCCAAAGGGGAAGCCCGGCGCAGGCGTGCCATCATCATTCGGAAAGCCCAGATCGGGTGCCAGATCGCCGTTGCCGGTGTCGATCAGGTCATCGCCGTCGCCCCCGTCCACGCTGTCATCACCATCGCCCGCGATCACGGTGTCGTTGCCGCCACCCGCTTCGATGATGTCATCATCCTCATCCGCCGGATCGTCGGAAAAGATATTGTCCCCGGCGTCGACCATGTCGCCTTCGGGATCGCCCGTGTAGTCTTCGTCGATCAGGTCGCCTTCATCGGTGCCTTCAACGATCCCGTCCAAGGGGTTTTCTTCCACCGTCACAGTGACTTGCGCGCTGTCAAAGCCGCCCTCATCATCCGTGATCGTGTAATCGATGATCGCCTCACCCTCGAACCCGTCCGTGGGCGTAAAGGTCAGCGTGCCATCGGGGTTGATCACCACGTCCCCATCGGGTGACGTTGCCTCGGTCACCCGCAGCGCATCGCCATCCACATCCGTGTCGTTGACCAGCACAGGGATCGTGACGGCGGTGTTGAACGGGGTGGTCTCTGCATCATCCACCGCATCAGGCGCATCGTTGACCGGTGTGACCTCGATCACCAGATCGGCCACGTCCGTCCCGCCATTGCCGTCCGCAATCGTATAGGTGATCGTCGCCGTGCCATTGAAGTTCTCGGCGGGCGTAAAGGTGATCGTATTGTCGGGATTGATCACCGCCTCGCCCTGCTCGGGCGGCACCACGGCAGAGATCACGGTCAACGCGTCACCATCCGCATCGCTGTCATTGTCCAGCACATCCACGGTGACGGGCGTGTCTTCCTCGGTGGTCTCGGCATCATCCTCGGCCACCGGACCGTCATTGACGGCACCCACAGATACAATGGCTTCGCCCGTGTCGGACCCGCCATTGCCGTCCAGCACCTCATAGGTGATCGTGGCAGGACCATTGAAGTTCGGCGCAGGCGTGAACGTGACCGTCCCATCGCCATTGTCCACAACCGATCCCTGCTCGGGCGGCACGCTCACCGCACCCAAAGTCAGATCGTCGCCGTCGACATCCGTGTCATTGCCCAGCAGGTCCACGACAACGGCCACGTCTTCATCCGTGGTCTCGATGTCATCCACCGCCACCGGATCGTCATTGACCGGGGTTACCGTCACAGCCACCTCGGCCGTGTCCGACCCACCATTCCCATCCGTGATGGAATAGGTGATCGTCGCCTCGCCGTTGAAATTCTCGGCGGGGGTGAAAAGCAACGCGTTATCAACAATCTCGACTCTGCCCTGATCGGCAGGCACAGACGCGCCTGTGATCGTCAGGTCATCGCCATCGGGGTCGCTGTCATTGTCCAGCACATCGATGGTGACCGGCGTGTCCTCGTCGGTGGTCGCCGCATCATCAACAGCATCCGGCCCATCATTGACCGCGCCCACATTCACAATGGCCTGGCCGTCGTCTTCGCCGCCATTGCCGTCGATGACGGTATAATCAATCGTCGCCGTCCCGTTGAAATCCGGCGCAGGCGTGAACGTCACGGTTCCATCGCCGTTGTCGACAACACTGCCCTCCGCAGGATCGACAGACACAGCCCCAAGCGTCAGGTCGTCCCCATCCACATCGGTGTCATTGCCAATCAGGTCGATGACAACCGCCTCGTCCTCCATCGTGTCGGCCAGATCGTCCACCGCCACCGGGTCGTCATTCACCGGCGTAACCGTGACCACAACCTCAGCGGTGTCGGTGCCGCCATTGCCATCCGAAATGGCATAGGAGATCGTCGCATCGCCGTTGAAATTCTCGGCGGGGGTATAGACCAGCTTGTTGTCCACCACCTCAACCGTGCCCTGATCCGCAGGCACAGACGCGCCCGTAATGGTCAGATCATCACCATCCACATCCGTGTCGTTCGCCAACGCATCAATCGTAACCGGCGTGTCCTCGGGCGTGGTTTCTGCGTCATTTACCGCGTCGGGCGCGTCATTGACCGGATTCACCGTCACATCGACCGTGGCAGTGTCAAAGCCACCCTGATCATCCGTGATTGTGTACGTGATCGTCGTCGGCCCGTTGAAATTCTCGTTCGGCTCAAAATTCAGCGTGCCATCGGCGTTGATCGTCACCACCCCATCGGGCGATGTCGCCTCGGTCACCCGCAGCGGATCGCTGTCGGGGTCACTGTCATTGCCCAGCACGTCGATGACAACGCTGCCGTCCTCGTCCACCTCGGCCGTGTCATCCACCGCATCGGGACCACGGTTGATCTCGTCGCCGATGACCTCTTCGATCTCGGTAAAGCTCAGCGTCAGCCCGTTGGGATTGCCATCACCATCGACAAACACGACCGTGCCGTTGATGCCGTTGCCATTGCTGTCCGGCGTCACACCATCCAGAAAGAACGGCCCCTGACCCGTCAGGTCCAGCACATCCAGATCGGTGTTCAGCGCCGGGTTGCTGCTAAAGCCGCCCGCACCCCCATCGACGGTGTCGCCAGCGCCGCCAAAGATGGTGTCGGCATTCGCCCCGCCTTTCAGCAGGTCGTCGCCCTCACCACCCGAGATGACATCGTCACCGTCCTCGCCAAACACCATGTCATCGCCAGCACCGCCATTCAGCGTGTCATCGCCCGCCTGACCGTGGATCCAGTCCTTGCCTTCCCCACCTTCGACAGAATCGTCCCCCGACCCCATCCAAATCTCGTCATTGCCGTCACCGCCAAGCGCGGTGTCATCGCCCGACCCACCCAGCAGGATGTCACGGCCCGCGCCGCCCTCCAGCCGGTCGTCGCCCTTGCCCCCTTCCAGGCGGTCATTGCCAGCACCGCCGACCAGCACGTCATCGTCGTCGCCGCCCTTCAGCAGGTCATTGCCGCCCTCACCAAACAGCGTGTCATCCCCATCGCCGCCCAGCAGCCTGTCGTCTCCATCGGCCCCGTCGTCCACGATGGGCGCGTCAAAATAGACATCCGTGATGTTGATGCCCGAACTGTTGCCGCCGTCCTGATCATGTTCGATCACGATCCGCGACACAGGGCCGGGAATGCTCACGAGTAGCGAATATTCATCCGAAGTATCAGGCAGATAACCACCGTTGCTGTCCGCCGTGTCATTGCCCACCACGCCATCAGTATCCAGCAGCGTCAGGTTCTCGCCGCCTTCCAGCAGCACCACAATCGGCTGTCCCGCGGCATCAAAGGCACGCACGCGCACGATGCCGTCGCCATCAATATCGTTGATACGGAACGACACGTCTTCGACCGCGTCCGAGAACTCAAGCTGATACTCCGCCGAATTCCCGTGGCCATTCAGGATGTTGCTCAGCGACGAATTGTCGTCGATCCGATTGCCGTCCCCGTCGATATTCGACACGTTCTGATCGTCATCTGACTGGGTTGTTTCCGACGCCGCCGACTGGCCGAGAATCTTGAACGACACATCCACATTGCCGGTGTCCTGGGTGAAATTGCCCAAGGCATTGTCATCGCCGAACGGGGACTTCTCCCACTCGAACACCTCGCGCACAGACGCGCCTGCGCCCGGCCCGGCATAATTGCTGTCACCAAAGATGACATCGTCGCCCGCGCCACCGTCGACGCTGTCATTGCCCGATCCGGCATAGACCTCGTCATCCGCTGCCCCGGATTCCACCGTGTCATCGCCCCCAAACGCGTCCACGATATCATCGTTCGGGCCCTCGCCCGGCAGCACCGCGTCACCCGCGTCGATGCAATCGCCCTCGGGATCTTCATCATAGGCCGCATCGATCAGGTTGGCGTCGTTGTCGCCCTCGACCACACCGTCCAACCCGCTGTCATCAAAGACCAGGTTGTCGATGGCGCCGGACCCGTCCAGCTCGACCACCATGCGCGACACACCCTCGACGTCAAAATCGACAATGGCCTGACCATTGTTGTCGGTCTCGTGCACGTTCACCTTTTTGATCAGATGCCCGTCTGCATCGAAGAACCGCACGGTCGCGCCTTCCTCGATGTCCAGGAAGGTCAACCGATTGATGAAAGACGGTGTGTCGAAGTCGAAATTGAGCGTGCCCCCACCCGCGTTGTCATCCGGGTCATGGCGGTCACCATCCTCGGAAATGATCAGCGCACCGTTCAGATTGGTGGTCTCAAGGTCATGGTCCCCACCCGTCGGATGCGCGGTGTCAAAGATCATCGCCTTGTTCGCGCCGCCCGTCGCCGAAATCGTGACGCCTTGGCTCGAAAATTCGTTATCAACCACCGTGCCCGCTGCGAGCGTATTGAAATCAATGAATTTTGTCATGAAATCGGCCTCCTAGGCGTCGTTGCGTACCGCACGCAACGCGGCCGGGACATAAACAGGTTTAACGATGGAACCGGTCGCGCTCTGCACAGGCGTCACAGGCTGTGAGACCACCCTGTCCAGCGCTGTCTCGTGCGATATAATGCACATAGCTCGTCTCCATCTTTCACTCACTCTCGCCCGGAACAGCGATGCAGACGGTCCTCGGCGATCCGCACGCACGTTCGACAAATGAGGGAAAATCGATGGTCCGTGTGCGAATGCGTCCAGGGCCAAACCCGCCACGCATCCGCACCAGCAGAAGCTTCGCAACATCGCGAACATACTCTTTCCCGCACTCTTCAAAGCGCCGTGTGGTCGCCCCCGCGACCTACAGACATCGCCCCCCAGTTGGGCAGCCCTGTCTTACGGTCCAGTTTGATGCAAACAAAGGAAAAAATGTCCGAAAAACGTCAGCATTCGAGCATTTTTGCCCTTTTCCAAAGCGGTTTAGTGAACAATTCCACTACCGTCGATTGAAGGTCAGAAATGCGCCGTACCGGGCCGCATGGGCAGAAAGCCGCTTAAACCGCTGCATCGCAAGGGTTTCGGGAAAAAATGCACATAACGCTGCTCAACGTCAGGTTTCTGCACACGAAACAATGGGCGTTTGCCCCCTTTGCCCAGATTTTGCCAATATTCTAGGCCCCGGCGTTCACGCATCGGCATCAATCCCCGCACATTGAACATAATGATGCGACCCGACGCACAAAAGCCCGCTCCGGGCCGAATCATCTCCGGCGCAGGCCCGCCCATGACGCGCTTTAACGTCACTCAGACCTGCACACTCCCGCATCAATGGCAGGTCTTGTCATCGAAAAAGAGGCTGGTACCCAAGGCCGGACTCGAACCGGCACGCCCGCAAAGGCGGGGGATTTTGAATCCCCTGCGTCTACCATTCCGCCACTTGGGCCTCAGGGGGATCGGATAGCGAAACGCAGGCCAAGGGGCAAGCGCAAAGCGACTTGACCTTGCCCCGCCCCCATGGTCTGCCGCCGCCCATGATACGCGGACTTTATGACTGGACAATGGGCTGGGCCAACCACCCCAAGGCGCTGTGGGTGCTGGCCTTTGTGGCCTTCATCGAAAGCTCGGTCTTTCCGATCCCGCCCGATGTGCTGATGATCCCCATGATCCTCGCAGCCCCCCACCGCGCCTGGCTCATCGCCGGTGTCGCCCTCGTGGCCTCGGTTCTCGGCGGGCTTCTGGGCTACGCCATCGGCGCGCTCGCCTTCGACACCATCGGCCAACCGATCCTCGCCGCCCTTGGCAAGGCCGACGCAATGGAGGCCTTCAACACCCGTTTCAACGATTTCGGCTTCTGGGCCGTGCTCACCGCAGGCGTCACACCTTTTCCTTACAAGGTCATCACCATCATGTCGGGCTGGACCGGCATGCCGCTCTTCACCTTCATCGCCACCTCCATCCTCGCCCGCGCCCTGCGCTTCTTCCTCGTCGCGGGGCTCCTGTGGAAGTTCGGCCCACCCATTCGTGATTTCATCGAACGCCGCCTGGGCTTGATGTTCACCCTCTTCATCATGATCCTCGTCGGCGGGTTCTTTGCCGTGGGCGCATTATGACACGAACGCGCTACATCCTGCTGGCCGCAGGCGGCTCAGCCGCGCTGCTTCTCGGGGCCTTTGCCTTTCAGGCCCTGGGATACGCCCCCTGCCAGATGTGCCTCTGGCAACGCTACCCCCACGCTACGGCCATCGCCCTTGGCGCGCTCGCTGTCTTCCTCCCCCTCCCCGCGCTCATCGCGCTGGGCGCATTGGCAGCTCTCACAACAGCAGGCATCGGCGGCTACCATGTCGGCGTCGAACAAGGCTGGTGGCAGGGCCCAACAAGCTGCTCGGCAGGCGCCATCGACACCCTCGACCCCGACGCGCTCTTTGACCAGATCATGGCCGCGCCGCTCATCCGCTGTGACGAGATTGCCTGGCAATTCGCGGGCCTCTCCATGGCGGGTTGGAACATGGTAATCTCCCTCGCCCTCGCCGCGCTCTGGCTCGCCGCCCTCAGGCCGACTTCCGCGTAGAGAGCAGCAGCGACGTCTCGCTCGCCACCACCCCGTCCAGCCGCCGGATGCGGAACAGCACGTCGTCAAACTGTTCCAAAGTCTCCGTGCCGATCTCCACAATCACGTCCCAGCGGCCATTGGTCGAATGGATCTCGCGCACTTCGATCATGCCGTTCAACTGCCGGATGATCCGCTCGGTCCCCCGCCCCTCGATCCCGATCATCATCAGCCCGCGCACCGGGTCCCGCGCCACATCGGCCTTCAACACAACCGTGAACCCGACAATATCCCCCCGCGCCTGCAACTTCTCGATCCGGCTCCGCACCGTGGTGCGCGACAGCCCCAGCCGGATCGAAAGGTCCGACAACGACGCCCGCGCATCATGGCGCAACGCCGCCACCAGCCTGCTATCTATTTCGTCCATATCTGCGTCCGTTTTGGTCAACGCGCTTCCGATACGCGCACTTTGATCGCTTGTCCATGCCACGTTTCGGGCAGATATGAGACCCAGGCAGCGCAAAGGACCCACCATGAAACCGCAAACCATCACCCTGATCGGCGTGCCCATGGACAGCGGCAAACGCCGACAGGGCTGCCTCATGGGCCCCGACGCGCTGCGCACCGCGGGCCTTGCCACAGCGCTTTCCGATCTCGGCCACCACGTCACCGACACCGGCAACGTGACCCCGGCCCCTTTCACCGAAACAAACCACGACCGACTGCATGCACTGCAGGAAACCATCGCCTGGACCCAGGCGCTCTCCAGCACCGCCGAAGCAGCACAGGCTATGCCCATCTTCATGGGCGGCGACCACGCCCTCGCCCTTGGCACCGTGCGCGGCAGGGCCAACGCCGCCGCATCAGCAGGCCGCCCGCTCTTCGTCCTCTGGCTCGACGCCCATACCGACTACCACACGCCCGCCACCACCGCCTCGGGCAACCTGCACGGCACGCCCGTGGGCTATGTCACGGGCCGGGACGGGTTCGACGGTTTCCCGGACATCCCCAACCCCGTGCCCCACGAAAACATCGCCATGATCGGCCTCCGCTCGGTCGATGCCGAAGAACGCGCCGCCATCGAACAGACCCAAGTCACCTATATCGACATGCGCCATATCGACGAACACGGGATCGCCAAACCGCTCGCCGCCTTCCTCGACCGGGTGGCCAGCGCCAACGGCCTCCTGCACGTTTCTCTCGACGTCGATTTCCTCGACCCCTCCGTCGCCCCCGCCGTCGGCACAACCGTCCCCGGCGGCGCCACCATCCGCGAGGCCCATCTGGTGATGGAGATGATCTGCGACAGCGGCCTGATGACCTCGCTCGACATCGTCGAACTCAACCCCTTCCTCGACGAACGCGGCCGCACGGCGCAACTGATGGTCGACCTCGTCGCCTCCGCCTTTGGCCGCCGCGTCTTCGACCGCCCCACCCGCGCCTATTGAAAGGACAGACCATGCAACAACCGTCCGACAAGGCCCTCGTCCCGTTCGTCTCGGTCGATCACATGATGCAGCTGATCCACCATATCGGTGTCCAGACCATGCTGCGCGGCCTGGCAGACTACATCGAAACCGATTTCAAACGGTGGGAGCTGTTTGACAAGACCCCCCGCGTCGCCTCACATTCCGCCGAGGGCGTGATTGAACTCATGCCCACATCCGACGGCGAAACCTACGGCTTCAAATACGTCAACGGCCACCCCAAGAACACCGCCGACGGGTTGCAAACGGTCACCGCCTTCGGGCTGCTGGCAGACGTGAACACCGGATACCCCGTCCTGCTCACCGAAATGACGATGCTCACCGCCCTGCGCACCGCCGCAACCTCCGCCATGGTCGCCCGCGCCCTTGCACCCAAGGGGGCCACAACCATGGCCATGATCGGCAACGGCGCGCAATCTGAATTTCAGTCCGTCGCCATGCAGGCCATCGCGGGCATCACGCATGTACGGCTCTACGACATCGACCCCGCCGCCACGGCCAAATGCGCCGAAAACCTCGCGGGCACCGGCCTCACCGTCACGCGCTGCACCAGCGCCGAGGAGGCCATAGAAGGCGCGCACATCCTCACCACCTGCACGGCGGACAAGGCCTACGCCACCATCCTCACCGACAACATGGTAGGCAGCGGCGTGCACATCAACGCCATCGGCGGCGACTGCCCGGGCAAGACCGAGATTGCCACCGGCATCCTGCGCCGTGGCGACATCTTCGTCGAATACCCGCCCCAGACCCGGATCGAAGGCGACATCCAGCAACTCGATGATGACCACCCGGTCACCGAAATCTGGCAGGTCCTCGCGGGGCAAGCGCAGGGCCGCACATCCGACAAGCAGATCACCATCTTCGACAGCGTCGGCTTCGCGATCGAAGACTTCTCGGCCCTCCGCTATGTCCGCGACCGGATCGCGGGCACGCCGTTCTTCCACCCGCTCGACCTGCTGGCTGATCCCGACGATCCCCGCGATCTTTTTGGCATGCTGCAACGCTCCGCAGCCTGACACGCAAAAAGGCGCACCCAACAGGCGCGCCTTTTTATATGACCTGACTTGACTGCATTCCGCGTCAAATCATTAACAAGTCTTTAATTTCATTGACAAATGTTTCGCACGCGAAACATTTTTAGTCGTCCCGATGCACCTTCTCGCGCCGCTCGTGACGCTCCTGCGCCTCCAGACTCATGGTCGCAATCGGCCGCGCATCCAGACGCTTCAACGAAATCGGCTCCCCCGTGACCGAGCAGTACCCGTACTCGCCCTCGTCGATCCGGCGCAGCGCGCTGTCGATCTTGGCCACCAGCTTGCGCTGCCTGTCCCGCGTGCGCAGTTCCAGCGCGCGGTCCGTCTCTTCCGACGCGCGGTCTGCCACGTCAGGAATGTTGCGCGTCCCGTCCTGCAACCCTTCGATGGTGTCCCGGCTGCCCGCCAGCAACTCGGATTTCCAGTTCAACAATTTGCGGCGAAAATACTCAACCTGCCGGTCGTTCATGAACGGCTCGTCTTCTGCGGGACGGTAATCGTCCGGCAGGAACACTTCCTGTTTCATTTGCTTCCCCTCGATACGACTGACGTTGCCCATTACCGATCCCCTAACTGGTTCACTACTTTGCCCCGATCAGCTCCCTGCCGCAGCGTCTATCCGAGGGACATGGGATTGTCACTACCCATTCCCGCCCCAGATTGGCTAAAAGCCGCATGATGAACAGTTTGCCGCAACAGGATGAACCCACATGAAATTCCAAGGCACAGACGCCTATGTCGCCACCGATGACCTGACCATTGCGGTGAACGCTGCCGTCACGCTCGAACGGCCCCTCCTGGTCAAGGGCGAGCCCGGCACCGGCAAGACGGAACTGGCCAAACAGGTCGCCCGCAGTCTTGGCCTGCGGCTGATCGAGTGGAACATCAAATCCACCACCCGCGCGCAGCAGGGACTTTACGAATACGATGCCGTCAGCCGCCTGCGCGACAGCCAGCTGGGCGAGGACAAGGTTCATGACGTTGGCAACTACATCAAGAAAGGCAAGCTCTGGGAGGCGTTCGAAGCGGACGAAAAAGTCGTCCTCCTGATCGACGAGATCGACAAGGCCGATATCGAATTCCCGAACGATCTGCTACAGGAACTCGATAAGATGGAGTTCTTCGTCTACGAAACCGGCGAGACGATCCAGGCCCGCCAGCGGCCCGTGGTCATCATCACCTCCAACAACGAAAAGGAACTGCCCGACGCCTTCCTGCGCCGTTGTTTCTTCCACTACATCCGCTTCCCGGACATGGACACGATGAAGCAGATCGTGGCCGTCCACCATCCGGGCATCAAGGAAAGCCTGCTGACCACGGCGCTCACCCAGTTTTTCGAAATCCGCGACCAGCAAGGGCTGAAGAAAAAGCCCTCCACGTCCGAAGTGCTGGACTGGCTTAAGCTGCTCCTGGCCGAGGATATGAGTGCCGAAGGCCTGAAATCCGACGGCGCTTCGGCCCTGCCCAAACTGCACGGCGCCCTGCTGAAAAACGAACAGGACGTGCACCTGTTCGAACGGCTCGCCTTTATGGCGCGCGGTCAACGCTAGCCTGAAGCGCCTCCAGCAAGGCGCGCCCCACTGGGCCCAGCGGATGATCCCGGCGGTGTACGAAGAACAACGGCATCCGCATCTGCGCCTGGGGCCGCGCGCTCAGGTCCAGGCGGATCAACCGACCAACGCACAGATCGTCAGTGACTGCGTGTTCGGGGATCGTGCCCCAACCCAGACCGGCCAGCAGCATGTCACGACGCAAAGACAGGTCTGCGGCCTCCCATGTGCTTTGCGCAAGCTGATTGGGGTACGGGCCCACATGTTCAGTGATCGTCGTCAACTGCCGGTGATCGTCCAACTGCGCGCTGTCCAGACGCCCCTCCACCTGTGCCAACGGATGATCCGGTGCAGCAACACCCACGACATCGACCTGTCCAATGGAAAAGGCTTCGACCTGATCCGCGTGCCCACCCAAGCTGAGCCGACCCGCGATTGCAATGTCCGCCTCGCCTGCCAGCACGCGGCTCGGAGCCTTGCCCACCTCGTCCACAGTCATGGTCACAGCAACTTGGGTATATGCATCGCTGACCTGTCTGAGTGCTGCGATCAGCGGCGCGCGCGGGGTCAAGACACTCAATGCGATGGTCAATCGCGCCTCGACCCCTTCGGCCATGGCGCGCCCCTGCGCCTTGAGGCGATCAATGCGCGCCAGAATGGTCCGCGCATCGGCGAGCACTGCCTCTCCCGCCTCGTTCAGCTTCGGGGTCCTGAGGCTACGGTCGAACAAGGGCACGCCCATCTCGGCCTCAAGCTGCTTGATCCCGTGGCTCACCGCCGACTGCGCGCGAAACAGTCGCTTGGAAGCCGCTGTAAAGCTGCCCGCATCGGCAATGGCCACAAGCATCCGCAACTGATCCAGGGTCAAACTGTCAAGCATCACACCAATCCATCTATCTATTTGATGGATATATGCTGATATTTCGCAGTCCCAATAATTTTGTTGATACCTACCTCTGTCTCAGACGGGCGGCACCGCCCACAGGTTCAAACCACGAGGAGACTGACATGACACATCCCACCCTTTCCCGCCGCGCAGCACTCACCGGACTGGCAGGCGCAACATTTGGCGCGGCTTCGGTTGCCACTGCGGCCGCAGCATCCACGCCAGATACCAAGGCGCTCAGCGGTAAAGCCGCCATCGTGACCGGCGCACGTAACAACATCGGACGCGCCTTTGCCGTTGCACTGGGCGGCATGGGGGCCGACGTGCTGGTGCATTACCACCGCGCTGAAACCCGTGGCGAAGCTGATCAAACCGCCAGCATGGTGCGCGACGCGGGCGGCAAAGCGGTGCTGTTCCAGGGCGACTTGGGCGACAGCGCAGTTGTCAGCCGCATGTACGACCGCGCCACGGATGCTTTTGGAGGCGTCGACATCGCCGTCCACGCCGCAGGCCGTATCATCAAAAAACCGATGGCCGACTTTACCGATGACGAGTTCGCGCAACTGAGCAACGACAATCTGAACACAACCTTCTTTTCCATGCGCGAGGCGTCCCGCCGCCTGCGGGACGGTGGACGGGTGATCAACGTGGGCACATCGCTGACCGCAGGGACCGCCCCCCAATACGCTGTTTATGCTGGCACCAAGGCTCCGGTCGAGGAATTCACCCGCATCCTGGCCCGCGAAGTGGGCGCACGCGGCATCACCGTGAACACGATTGCCCCCGGCCCCATCGACACACCGTTCTTCCACGGGGAAGAGACGCCGCAATCGGCCGCCTATGCCGCCAACCTCTCGGTCGAGGGACGTCTGGGCCGCGAGGACGACCTGGTCCCGCTGCTGGCCTTTCTTGCCCAGCCCGACAGCCAATGGGTCAACGGCCAGACCCTGTTCATCAATGGCGGCTACCTTACCCGCTAAGCGAGTCTTTTTCGCCACAGAAGTCCACAGGCCCACCCTCAGACCGGGCCTGTGGATAAAAAGTCTTTCTTTTGCCTAAAATGCTCCATACGGTGACCGTGATGAGAGGCGAAAACGCCCGCATCCAACATGCTAAAATGCAGGCAGGCAGTAAAAATGGCAGGTACAGACGCACTCGTTGTGCGCCCTTTATTGGCGTCGGATCGTCCGGCGTGGGACGACCTTTGGTCGGCCTATCTCGCGTTCTACAAGACCACGCTTTCATCCGACATCTATGACATCTACTTCGACCGTCTACTGGGCGACGATCCTCAGGATTACAATGGCTTGGTGGCCGAAATTGATGGCAAACTCGTCGGCCTGACCCACTACCTGTTTCACCGCCACGGCTGGAAAGCCGAAAACGTCTGCTACCTCCAGGACCTCTATGCCGACCCGTCCGCGCGGGGCCGTGGCATTGGCCGCGCACTGATCGAAGGTGTCTATGCCGCCGCCGACGCCGCAGGCGCGCCCGCCGTCTACTGGCTGACACAGGACTTCAACGCTGACGCGCGCAAGCTTTACGACCGCATCGGCAAGCTTTCCCCCTTCATCAAGTACGAACGGGGATGAACACGATGCGTCGCTTTGTTTTGCCCTTTGTTCTGTTGCTCAATGCCTGTGCCCCTGTGACACCCGGCGACACGCCAACGCGCGCCCTGTCGGCCGACAGTGATCTGCCGCCGATGAAGCATTTCGGTGCACCCCGCCCCGACAAGCCGATCCGGTCCAACAATGATCTGGCGCTCGACTTCATCGAACTCAGCTTTCAATTGGAATCGGGGCGCGACCTGCCGGTCTTTACCCGGTTTGAAGGGCCGATTTCCGTTCGCGTCACCGGTCAGCCGCCCGCCTCGCTTGGCACCGACCTGCGCCGCCTGATGCACCGCCTGCGCACTGAGGCCGGGATCGACATTTACGAAGCCGCGCCCGGCAACACCGCCAACATCACAATCGAGGCCGTGTCGCGCAAAGACATCCGCAAGGCGCTGCCCCATGCGGCCTGTTTCGTGGTGCCCAACATCACGACCATTTCCGAGTACAAGCCCAACCGGCGCACCGCCCGCACCAGTTGGAGCGCCCTGCGCACCCGCGAACAACTGGCCATTTTCCTGCCAAATGACTCCAGCCCGCAAGAGGTGCGCGACTGTCTGCACGAGGAACTCGCCCAGGCCATCGGCCCTCTCAACGACCTCTATCGCCTGCCCGACAGCGTCTTTAACGACGACAATGTGCACACGGTCCTGACGGGCTTCGATATGCTGATGCTGCGGGCGTATTACGCGCCGGAACTGCGGTCTGGCATGACCCGTGGACAGGTGGCACAGCGTCTGCCCGCGATCTTTGCGCGGATCAATCCCGGTGGCGAGGCGCTGCCCGCGAAGTTCGCAACCCGCACGCCCCGCGCCTGGAGCGATGCGGTGCAAACCGCGCTTGGCCCCGGTGCCTCGCAGCAGCAACGCAAAACGGCGGCCGACCGGGCGCTGAAAATCGCGCAGGCCATGGGCTGGCGCGACCACCGCCGCGCGTTTGCGCATTACGCCAACGGGCGCCTGTTGCTGGCCTCTGATCCCGGCAGCGCGCAGTCGCATTTCCGCGCCGCTGACCGGTTCTATGCCGCGACCCCCGGGGCCGACCTGCACCGCGCCTATGTGGCCACGCAACTGGCCGCCTATGCCATCAGTCGCGGCGATGGTGACACCGCGCTGCTGACGCTGGCCCCCCATATCGACCGGGCCGCGCGCAACGAAAATGCCGCCCTTCTGTCGACCCTGCTGCTGCTGCGCGCCGAGGCGCTGGACCTGCAGGGCCGCACGGCTGAGGCACGCACCGTCAGGCTGGACAGCCTGGGGTGGGCGCGCTACGGATTCGGCTCTGACTGGGCGGTCCGGGCCAAGCTGCGGGAAATCTCTTCGCTGAGCCCCCTAAAAGGATAGGTTTGCCGCCCCAACGCATTGAGAGGCAAGGCAAATGATCGTCATCGCAGCGGCCATTCTGGGCGTGTTGATCGGGGGCTTTACTGCCCGCAAACGGGGCGGCAACCGGCTGGATATCCTGCAATACGCCGCAGGCTATGCGCTGGCTTTTGTCATCGTGGGCATGATCGCCACCGTCCTCATCGACCGCGCGATGCGGGGCTAGGCGATGTTCCTGCCCTTCTTCGAAAACCTGCGCAAAGGCGGCGTGCCGGTCAGCCTGCGTGAGTTTCTGGTGTTTCTGGAAGGGCTGCAGCGCGGGCTTGCGACCTATGACGTGGAGGCGTTCTATTACCTCGCCCGCGTCGCGATGGTCAAAGACGAGCGCAATATCGACAAGTTCGACCGCGCCTTTGCCGCGACCTTTGAGGGGCTGGAACAGATCAGCATCGATCAGGTGCTTGAGGCCGTCGACATCCCGCAGGACTGGCTGGAAAAACTGGCCGAAAAGCATCTGAGCGAGGAAGAGCGCAAGGAAATCGAAGCTTTAGGAGGCTTCGACAAGCTTATGGAAACGCTCAAGAAACGCCTTGAGGAACAGAAAGGTCGCCATCAGGGCGGCAACAAATGGGTGGGCACCGCGGGCACGTCCCCCTTTGGCGCCTATGGCTACAACCCTGAAGGCGTGCGCATCGGCCAGAAGGAAAGCCGCCACCAGCGGGCCGTGAAAGTCTGGGACAAGCGTGAATTCAAGAACCTGGACGACACGGTTGAACTGGGCACCCGCAACATCAAGGTGGCACTGAAGCGCCTGCGCCGCTGGGCGCGCGATGGCGCGGCGGAGGAGCTGGACCTGAGCGGCACCATCCGCGCCACGGCAGAACACGGATATCTCGACGTCAAGACCCGGCCCGAGCGGCGCAATGCGGTCAAGGTGCTGCTGTTTCTTGACATCGGCGGGTCGATGGACCCGCACGTCAAGATCGTCGAGGAACTGTTTTCCGCAGCCAAGTCCGAATTCAAGCATCTCGAACATTTCTACTTCCACAATTGCCTCTACGAAGGCGTCTGGCGCGACAATCGCCGCCGCTGGGATGCGCAGACCCCGACCCATGAAATCCTGCGCACCTATGGCCCCGACTACAAATGCATCTTCGTGGGCGACGCCAGCATGTCGCCTTACGAGATCGCCTATCCCGGCGGCGCGAATGAACACTGGAACCAGGAGGCGGGCCAAGTCTGGCTCGCCCGCGCGCGCGACCAGTGGGCGTCCAACCTCTGGATCAACCCGGTGCCCGAGAAATACTGGCCCTACACCCATTCAATCTCCATGATCCAAGAGATATTCGGCGCGGACACGATGGTCCCCATGACGCTCGAAGGGCTGAGCCGAGGCATGCGCACCCTCACCCGCTGACCCTTTTCGGTTACAAAACGCTGCGCTAGGCTGCGCCCATGTCCACAGCGCCCACTGTCCATGTCGACCCCGCCGCCTTTCACGCCAACCCCTATCCGGTGCTGGCAGAGATGCGCGCCGACACGCCCGTCTGCTTTGTGCCGGAGCTGGGCGCCACACTGTTTACGCGCCGCGACGATGTGTTCCGCGAGG
>JBCDEK010000085.1:0-13336 GCA_039179785.1 Pseudomonadota bacterium
GCCCCATCATCAGGGTCGGCAACCAGGTCGAAATGGCCGGGATATAGGTGACCATGATCAGGAACACGAAAAGAACGGCAAGGAACGGCAACGCCGCCTTCACAACCCGCATCAGTGGCATGCCCGCCACGCCCGAGGTCACGAACAGGTTCAGACCAACGGGCGGCGTGATCATCCCGATCTCCATGTTCACCACCATGATGATGCCAAGGTGAATGGGATCGATCCCCAACTCGATGGCGATGGGAAAGACCAAGGGTGCCACGATAACCAGCAGGCCCGACGGCTCCATGAACTGCCCGCCAATCAGCAGGATCACGTTCACGATGATCAGGAACACCACGGGGCCAAAGCCCGCATCCAGCATGGCCGACGCAATCTGTTGCGGGATCTGCTCATCGGTCAAAACGTGCTTCAATATCAACGCATTGGCGATGATGAACATCAGCGTGACAGTCAGCTTGCCCGCCTCAAACAGCGCATTCTTAGTATCACGATGGACAAATGCGGTGACAATGGCCCAGGGTTTCGTCAGCAGCGAATGGTTCCGCTCACCCTCCGGCGTCGCCAACGGCCCCATGTCGCGATAGACAAAGACGGCAATCAGGAAGGCATAGACAGCCGCCACAGCCGCCGCCTCGGTCGGGGTGAAGATACCGCCATAAATCCCACCCAGAATGATCACGATCAGGAACAGCCCGCCTGACGCGTGCAGCGCGGATTCCCAGACCTCGCCCCAGCCCAGCCACGCGCCCTTGGGCAGGTTCTTGACCTTCGCCATAATGTAAATGGTGACCATCAGCATGGTCCCGGCCATCAGCCCCGGAATGACGCCCGCCAGAAACATCCGGCCCACCGACACGTCCGTCGCAGCAGCATAGACCACCATCACAATCGACGGCGGGATCAGGATGCCCAGCGTGCCTGCGTTTGCGATCACCCCGGCCGCAAAATCCTTCGTATAGCCTACCTGCCGCATCCCCGCGATCACGATGGACCCGATGGCAACCACGGTGGCAGGCGATGAGCCGCTGAGCGCGGCGAAGAGCATACAGGCAAACACACCCGCAATCGCCAACCCCCCGGGAAAATGCCCCACAATGGCAATGGAAAACCGAATGATCCGCTTCGCCACACCGCCCGTCGACATAAAGGTCGACGCAAGGATGAAGAACGGGATCGCCAGCAGGGTGTAATGCCCCGCCATCGCCTGAAACAACGTCTGCGCGATGGAGGCGAGCGAGGTGTCACTCAGCACCAAAAGGAACAGGATCGACGAAAAGCCAAGCGAGACAGCAATCGGCACACCAATCAGCATCAGCCCGATGACGAGCGAAAAAAGAATAGCAACTTCCATGGCTTAGTCTCCGGCGTTCATGTGACGAACGTCTTCAATCGCGTCCTCAGCCTCATGGCTGACAATCAGCGCATCCGCCTCGCCCCGCCACACACGGACCGTGGCCTGAATGAACCGAAAGAGCAGCAACGCCATGCCAAAGGGCAGAATGAAATAAGGGATAAAACGCGGGATCTTCTCGTATTCCTCCCCCTCGTTCATGATGGGTTCAATCCAGCGCAACACCTCGGGCATGGGAATGTCCACGACTTCATACCACCCCCGGAACGAGGTGCGCTTCATCTCCTCAAACCCCGTAGGAAACCAGCGCCCGGTGGTCTGCGGCAGGTTGGCGAAGTTCGCCCAATAGTCCCACGCGCCCTTCAAAAGCAGGAAGGCGTAGATGATGCAGATGGCCCCGGCAATCAGCGCAAGGATACGGCGCACGGGCTTGGAAAACAGGTTCGTGACCGCATCCACACCAAGGTTCGCGGTGATCTTCACGGCGTAGGACACGCCAAACAGGATCAGCCACGAGAACAGGAAGGTCACCATCTCAAGGCCCCAGATGAGCCCGGTGTTGAAGCCGTAGCGCAGCACGACATTGATGAAGGTCACGATGGTCATGCCCGCCAGCAGCAGGGCAATCATCGTCTCTTCGAATTCATGGACAAAGCGGCCCACAGGCCCTTTGGGTACATACGCCCCGGACATCTCGGAAACCCCAGTTTTTTATTGTGAAAATCGCGCCCCGAAGCACGTAGCTCCGAGGCGCGGGACCATCAGGGGATGGCCTTAGTTCGTGGCGGCGTTGAAGGCTTGCGCCGCGTCGATGTTGTCCTGGCCCACGTCATCCTTGAACTGGTCCCAGACGGGTTTCATCACGGCCACCCACTCTTCGCGTTGCGCCGCATCGAGGCTGCGGACCACGCCACCAGCGTCGATGATGGCTTGCTTGGCCTCTTCGTTCACGCGGGTCGACTCGCCGTTCCGGGTTTGCGTGACTTCCGTCAGGATCGTGCCCAACTGATCGCGCACGTCATCGGGCAGACCGTCCCAGAAATCCACACCGGTCACGACGAGGTAATCGATGATGCCGTGGTTCGTCTCGGTGATGCCGTCCTGCACCTCAAAGAATTTCTGGCCGTAGATGTTGGACCAGGTGTTCTCCTGCCCGTCCACAACGCCGGTTTGCAGCGCGCCATAGACTTCCTTAAACGCCATCGGCTGGGGCGAGCCACCAAGGGCGGCCATCTGCGCCTTCAGCACGTCGGAGTTCTGGACGCGGAACTTCAGACCATCCGCATCGGCGGGCGAGTTCAGCGGTACGTTGGCCGACATCTGCTTCATCCCGTTGTGCCAAAACTCGAGGCCCAGCAGACCGCGGCGGGTCATGGATTCCTTCATGGCCTGGCCGGTCTCGGAGGCCTGGAATGCGTCGACGGCGTTGATGTCCTTGAACATGAACGGCAGGTCGAAGATGCGGAATTGCTTGGTGAATTGTTCGAATTTCGAGAGGCTTGGGGCGGCCAATTGCACGTCGCCTTGCAGCAGCGCTTCGAGCACCTGGTCGTCGTTGTAGAGGGTCGAGTTCGGGAACACCTCCATGCAGGCTTTGCCGTTCATTTCCTCGTTCACGCGCTCTTGCAGGAGCGAGGCGGCGATGCCTTTGGGGTGCTTGTCGGTGTTGGTGACGTGGCTGAACTTGATGACGATTTCGCCATCGTCACAGGCGGCGGCCACGGCGCCTGCGCTGACGGTCAGGGCCAGGGCGGCGGCGGTCAGGAATTTCATGGTCTGTCTCCTCCCAGAGAGTCTTTGTTTTTGTGCTGTCCCCGCGGGGACAGCGTTTTGAAGAAAAGCAGACCGTACGGCGGAGTACACGTTTTCTTTTTGTTTACGGGTTTGAAATTCGCGATTTTATAGCTTTTTCAATTCACTATAGCCAACAATGAAAGTGTCAGAGGTGTCGCGCGCGGTTCGACTGTGCGGATTTTCGCACCACCTCACGCAACACTGTGCGGAAACCCGCACAGTGTTAGCGCCGATAATCCTCGGGGCGAATCCCGTATTTCTTGAGCTTATCGTAGAAGGTCTTGCGCGGAAGGCGCAGTGCCTCAGCCGCAGCGCTGGCATGGCCGTTCTGGCGACCAAGGGCGGCGACCAGCAAAGAGCGTTCGACGCGGGCCATCTGTTCGGCGAGGCCAAGGTCGACGGCCTTTGACGCATCCTCGGGCATGCCCAGCACAAATCGCATTGCCGCACTCATCAGGGACCGCGCGTTGCCGGGCCAGTCCTGCGCCATCAGGGCGGCCATGTGATCCGGGGCCAATTCGGGCGGGGTCAGCCCGGCCTGTTCGGCGGCTTGGGCGACGTAGTGGCGGAAGAGAATTGGGATATCCTCGGGCCGTTCGCTCAAGCTGGGGATGCGGATCGGCATGACCTCGATCCGGTAGTAGAGATCGGCGTTCAGCGCGCCCTCTTCCACCGCAGCGCCCAGATTGCGGGTGCTGCCCGCGATCAGGCGGGGGTCGCTGCCCGCTTCCAGCACTTCGAGCAGCGCCAGTTGGCTGGCGTGGGGCAATTGGGTGATTTCATCAAGGAACAGGCTGCCGCCCTTGGCCTTGTCCATCGCCTCGGCCAGCGCATTGGGCCGCAGGTCGGCGGCGGCGCGTTTGACGAAGGGGGCCTTGGAGCGGAGGGAGGACAGGTGGATGACCTCGGCCACTTTGGAGATGCCGCAGCCGGGGGCGCCGGTGACGAGGACCTCAGTCTCCAAAGGGGCCAGCAGACGCACGCGGTCGCGCAGACCTTCGGCCAGTTCGCTTTCGCCAAAGAGCATGCGGGCTGCCGGGTCGCCGCTTTCGACCAATTGGCGCAGGCGGCGGTTTTCGAGGACAAGCGCGCGGGTTTTCAGGGCGCGTTCAAGGACGGCCAGTAGTTCGTTGGGCGCGCAGGGTTTTTCGAGGAAACCGAACGCGCCGTCGCGCATGGCCTGGACCGCCATGGGAATGTCGCCTTCGCCCGTGAGCAGGATCACCGGCAGGTCCGGGTCCACCTTGCGCGTATGGGCCAGAAGGTGGAACCCATCGCGCCCGGGCATGCGAATGTCCGACAGGATCACGCCATCAAAATCGCGCGCGATATGATCCTTTGCGACCACAAAAGACCCCGCAGGCAGCGGTTCGTAGTCGGCCAGTTCCAGCGTTTGGGCGAGCGCGTCGCGCACGGCGGCGTCGTCATCGACCAACAGAACCTTGGTGGTCATGCGGCCACCTCTTGCGCCCATGGTTGCAAATCGACCGTGAAAACAGCGCCTTGCGGGCCGTTGTTGCCATGGATTTCACCGCCGAACCCCTGCACGATGCCGTAGGAGATCGACAGACCCAGCCCCATGCCCTCGGACGCGCCGACCTCTTTCGTGGAGTAGAACGGGTCGAACACGCGGTCGGGCGTTTCGATGCCGGGGCCGGTGTCGGCGATGGTGACGGAGGTGTTTTTGACGGTGATGAAGAGGTGGCGGGTGTCGCGCCCCGCCATGGCGTCGATGGCGTTCGAGATCAGGTTGACGAAGACCTGGCCGAGGCGCACCTCACCGCCCGAGACCCAGATGGGTGTGTCGGGTGTGTCTAGTTGTAGCGTGACGTCTTCGTTGCGGATGCGGGGCGTGGTGAGTTCGACGGCGCTTTGCACCACGTGCACGAGGTCCACGCGCACTGCCGGTTCACTTTCCTGCCGCGAAAAAGCGCGCAGGTTCTTGATGATGCGGCCCATGCGGCGGGCCATGTCGGCGATGCGGCCAAGATTGTCGCGGGTGCGGTCGGGTTTGCCGCGGTCGAGGAAGGCGGCCGCGTTGTCGGCATAGGTCTGGATCGCCATGAGGGGCTGGTTAAGCTCGTGAGAAAGGCCCGCGCTCATCTGGCCCAGGGCCGACAGTTTGCCCGCTTGCACGAGGTCGGCTTGCGCTTGTGCGAGGGCGGCTTGGGCCTCTTCACGCTCTTCGGCCTCGCGCCGCAGTTGGGCGTTGGCGTCCGACAGTTCGGCGGTGCGCTCGGTGACCCGCGCTTCAAGCAAAGCGTTGGCCTCGGCCAGTGTGCGGCGGCGTTCGGTGGCGACGAACAGGAGCGCACCGAAGGCCAGGCAGAGCCCCGCAACGGCGGCAGCTTGCAGCGTGGCGAGGCGGCGGGCGGGGGCGACATCCACCAGCGCCTCACCCGTCATGCCGATGACCGGGAGTGGCCGGACGAGGTGCAGGGCGTTTTGCGGCAGGTACGGGCCCCAGCCCAGTTGCCAGATCTCGTGGTTGCCCATGGCATAACTGTCAAAGGGGAGTGCGGGCGCGTCGGCGGGTTTGAGGCCGGGGCCGGTTTCGGAGCGTTGCCAGTAGACGATTTCGGAGCGGTTGGTGATGAAGACGCGATCGCGCGCATCGGTGAAGAAAACTGCGGGGTTGGAGCCGACCCAGTCCCATTCGATGCCCGCGAGATCAACGGTGACGACGACGGTGCCAATGACTTGGGATCGGGCGTCGAAGACCGGGGCGGCGTAGGCGAAGACGCGCACCCCCTGCCCTGTGCGCCCGTTGCCCCAGCCAAGCGCGCCTTGGCCCGTGCGTTTCACCAGCGGGGTCGCGTCGAGGCTGGGCACGTCGGGCCGTGCGGCGGCGAGGATGAGGCCGGTGGCGTCGGTGAGGCGGATGTCTTGGGCGGCCGTTTTGTCGGCGATGTCGAGGAAGAGCGTTTCGACCTGGTCGATGTCGGCGCCCGCGAGGGCTGCACTGACCTGCGGGTGGTCGGCCACCAGCACGGCCAGTTCGCGGTAGCGTTGGAGTTGGCCGGTGAGCCGGTCAGAGGCGAGGGCGAGGTCGGATTGGCCTTGGCGCGCCAGTTGGTCGAGCGCCTGGAAGTAGCCATAGCGCCAGACGCCCGCCGCTGCTGCGGCGACGAGGGCGATAAACCCCAGTATGACGCTGATTTGCCTGAGATGTCCCATGGCGCGCACCCTAGCCTCGGGTTTTGGCGCTTGCCAAGGTTGCGTGTGCCTGAGAGAGGTGGGGGCATGTTGATGCCGTCGCCCCATGATCCTGAATTCGTGCAGGACCCCTATCCGTTTTATGACAGCGCGCGCGAGGCGGGGCCGGTGCTGTATTGGCAAGAGTACGGGATGCATGCGGCCTTTGATCATGGATCGGTGCACGCGTTGTTGCGCGACCGCCGGTTGGGCCGGGCTGTGCCGGGGCGTGGGGCGGCGGCGGCGCATTTGGCGGATTTCGATGCGGTGGAGCGGTATTCGCTGTTGGAGCTGGAGCCGCCGGAGCATACGCGGCTGCGGCGGTTGGTGCTGCATGCCTTTACCTCGCGCCGGATTGCGGGGTTGGAGGGGGACATTCGTGCGATTTGTGCGGAGGTGCTGGCGGGGTTGCCGGAGGGGTCGTTTGACCTGATCCCCACCTATTGCCAGTTGGTGCCGGTGCGCGTGATTGCGCGGCTGCTTGGTGTGCCGGAGGAGATGGGGCCGGACCTGCTGCGCTGGTCGGCGGCGATGGTGGCGATGTATCAGGCGGGGCGTGATCGTCGCATTGAGGAGGCGGCGAATGCTGCGGCTGGAGAGTTTTCTGCGTTCTTGGCCGGGTACATCGAAGAGCGGCGAGATGATCCGCGCGATGACCTGATCACCCAGTTGATTGCGGCAGAAGATGGCGGTGAGACGCTGAGCCGGGAGGAGATGATCGGGACGTGTGTGCTGCTGCTCAATGCGGGGCACGAGGCGACGGTGCATTCCTTGGGCAATGCGGTGAAGGCGCTGGTGGGCTATGGCCCGCAGGCGGCGCTGGCGCATCCGGAGCGGTGTGTTGAGGAGGTGATGCGTTACGACCCGCCGCTGCATATGTTCACGCGGCATGTGTATGAGCCGATTGAGGTGGGGGGGCACAGCCTTGGTCCGGGGGACGAGATTGCGTTGATGCTGGGGGCCGCTGGGCGGGATCCGGCGGTGTTTGAGCGACCGGATGAGTTTGATCCGGGCCGGGTGAAGAACACGCATGTGGCCTTTGGCGGTGGGCTGCATTTCTGCGTCGGCGCGCCGCTCGCGCGGCTGGAAATGCAGATTGCGCTGCCGATGCTGTTCGAGGCAATGCCTGATCTCAAAATCACCGAAACGCCGACCTACGCAGACAGCTACCACTTCCACAAACTCGACCGGCTGATCGTAACCGCGTGAGTCGGGACCGGGTCAAGGATCGCGCAGCGACGGCGCTTTGCGCCGCTTGTCCTTGACGCGGGCGCGACTCACATCACCCTTGCATAGGTCTGTTTAGGACGCACCGCGCCCTAAACGACCTCTCAGCAGAATATCCAAACGGCACAACTAGACCTACGCCAGCAGCAAAGCGTCGCCTCACCCCTAGCTGAATAAAACATGCGCGGTAGCGCGCAATTGGATCACGTCTCCAAGGGCAGCATCGTTGTGGACTTGATCTCTTCCATCGACAAAAGCGCCGTGACGTTGTGCACACGGACTTCCGTGATTAGAGCCTGGTAGAAGGCGTCATAGGCGCGGGCGTTTTTCACGCGGACCTTTAGGATGTAGTCGATGTCGCCCGCGAGCCGGTGCGCCTCCTGCACCTCCGGCCTGTCGCGCAGGGCTTGAAGAAAGCGGGCTTGCCAGTCGGCCTCATGCTCGGAGGTGCGGATAAGAACAAAGAAACAGGCTTCGAATCCCAGCGCCTCGGCATCCAGAACGACCGTTTGCTGACCGACCACGCCCGCCTCACGCAGCTTGCGAATCCGGTTCCAGACGGGCGTCTTCGACGACCCCACCGCCTTGGCGATATCGTCCAGCGATTGGCTGGCGTCGCGCTGCAGCTCGGCCAGAATTTTGCGATCCACGTCATCGATGCGAACAGACATTCCAAAGCCCTTCCATTCGGGAAACAGGCGTTCTGCACCTGCAAACAGATAGAACAATCATCCTTATCTGCGCCGCTGTCTAGCGCCAAAGTGGGAAAATTTCCTATATTGAGGGTCAGTTTTGCGGGACCGAGGCGATCATGAACCATTTTCCCATCTTCCTGAACACCGAAGGGCGGCGCATTGTGCTGTCGGGCGGCGGTGATGCTGCACTGGCCAAGCTGCGCCTGCTGATGAAGACAACGGCAAGCCTAACCGTCTTTGCGCCGGAAGCCGATGATCAGATCAAGACCTGGGCGAATGAGGGCAAGCTGCGCCTGATCGGCCGGGCCATGGAGCCGGGAGATGCGATGTGTGCTGCGCTGTTCTATGCCGCGGATGAGGACGCCGCTGAAGACAAGCGGACCGCAGCCATCGCGCACGCGGACGGCGCGCTGGTCAATATCGTCGACAACCTCGCTGACAGCCAGTTCATCACGCCCGCCATCGTGGACCGCGACCCGGTCACTGTTGCCATCGGCACCGAAGGGGCAGCACCCGTGCTGGCCCGCGCCATCAAGGCTGATCTGGAAGAGCGCCTGCCCACGTCGATGGGTACGCTGGCGCGCATCGGCAAGGCGTTCCGCAAGGCGGCAGACGCCCTGCCCTTTGGCCGTGCGCGGCGTGATTTCTGGCGCGACTACTATTTCAATGCTGGCCCCAAGGCGATTGCCACGGGCGAAGAGGCTGTGCAGCCCGCGCTGGATAATCTGCTGGCCGATCACCTTATGCGCGACGCGCGCAAGGGCCATGTGGCCTTTGTCGGTGCAGGTCCCGGTGATCCGGAATTGCTGACGTTGAAGGCGCGCAAGGCGTTGGATGAGGCGGATGTGGTGATTTATGATCGCCTGATTTCGAAGGAAATCCTGGAACTGGCCCGCCGTGAGGCGACGATGATCGACGTCGGCAAAGAAGCCTTTGGTCCCTCGACCCCGCAAGAGACGATCAACGATCTAATCGTGGAACATGGGCGGGTGGGCGCGCAGGTCGTGCGGTTGAAATCCGGCGATTCCACCGTCTTTGGCCGTCTGGACGAGGAAATCGAGGCCGTGACGGATGCTGGCGTCGACTATCACATCGTGCCGGGCATCACCGCCGCTTCTGCCGCTGTGGCGTCCATTGGTCAGTCGCTGACCCGCCGGGGCCGCAACTCCTCCGTCCGCTTCCTGACCGGGCATGACACCCGAGGATTTGCCGATCACGACTGGAAGGCGCTGGCGCAGCCCGGTGAGGTTGCTGCCATCTACATGGGCAAGAAATCCGCCCGCTTCATTCAGGGCCGCCTGATGATGCATGGGATTGATCCCGAGACACCCGTGACCTTTGTGGAAAACGCCAGCCGCGCTGACCAGCAGGTTCTGTCCACCACGGTAGCCGAAATGGAGCCCACACTGAGCCAAGCCGGTCTGGGTGGCCCTGCCCTGACCTTTATCGGCCTGGCACCGCGTGCGGCACTGGCCGCCATTCCCGAAATCCCCATGCCCCAGATGCAGGAGGCGCAGTGATGCCCAAAGCGTTCACCCCCAAAGTTGTCACCGCCAACGATCTGTTGGTGGGCGACGTCATCTACCAGACCGCTGATGGATGGACCCGCAAGCTGGAAGAAGCAGAGGTGCTGACCGATGAAGCCGATGCCGATCTGCGCCTGATTGAGGCCAGCCAGCAGGTGGACCGGGTTGTGGGTGCCTATCTGGCCGACGTGGCTGTGGAAGACGGCACCCCCGTTCCCACCCATTTCCGCGAAACCTTCCGCGCAACGGGCCCATCCAACTATGCCCATGGCAAGCAAGTGGAGTTGCAGTGATGTATAGCTATTCCGAGTTCGACACCGCCTTTCTGGCCGAGCGCAACGCCCAGTTCCGCGCGCAGGTCGAGCGCCGCATCTCTGGCGCCCTGACAGAGGACGAGTTCAAACCGCTGCGCCTGATGAACGGTCTGTATCTACAATTGCACGCCTATATGCTGCGCGTGGCGATCCCGTATGGCACGCTGTCCAGCGCCAAGATGCGCAAGCTGGCCGAGATCGCGGAACGCTGGGACAAGGGCTATGGCCACTTCACCACGCGCCAGAACATCCAGTACAACTGGCCCGAGCTGAAGGACGTGCCCGACATGCTGGACGCGCTGGCCGAGGTGGGCATGCACGCCATCCAGACCTCTGGCAACACGATCCGCAACGTGACGGCGGACCATTTTGCGGGCGCTGCGGCGGACGAGATTGCCGACCCGCGCCCTGTGGCCGAGTTGCTGCGCCAGTGGTCCACGGATCACCCGGAATTCCAGTTCATGCCGCGCAAGTTCAAGATCGCCATCACCGGCTCACCCAATGACCGTGCGGTGACCAAGGCGCATGACATCGGCATACGTATGGTCGAGCGTGACGGTGCCAAGGGCTTTGAGGTGATCGTGGGGGGTGGTCTGGGCCGCACCCCGATGATTGGGAAGGTCATCAATGACTTTTTGCCCGAAGCCGACCTGCTGCCCTACCTTGAAGCCATCGTGTCCGTCTGGAACCAGATCGGGCGCCGTGACAACAAGTATAAGGCGCGGATCAAGATCACCGTGCACGAGCATGGCATCGACGAAATCCGCCGCTTGGTCGATGAGCGCTTTGTCGAGACTCGCAAGGCGTTCTCGGGCGTGGACGTGCAGATGCTGCGCGAAATCGAAGGCCACTTTGCTCCGCCCGCCTTTGTGCAGGCGGACACAGCACCCTACACGCGCGCGCTGGAGACCTACCCCGCGTTCCGCGCCTGGACCGACACCAATGTGACCGAGCACCGCGATGCGGATCATGCCATTGTCACCATCAGCCTGAAGAAACACGGGGCCACACCGGGTGATGCGTCGGCGGCTCAGATGCGCCTGATCGCGAACCTGGCTGAAACCTATGGCTACGATGAAATCCGCATCAGCCACGAGCAGAACGTGATCCTGCCGCATGTGCACAAGGCGTCGCTGCCGTCGATCTATTCGGCGTTGCAGGCAGAGGGCCTCGCCACGGCCAATATCGGTCTGATCAGCGACATCATCGCCTGCCCGGGCATGGATTATTGCGCGCTGGCGACGGCCCGGTCGATCCCGATTGCGCAAGAGATTGCGACCGCCTTTGATGACCTGAAGCGAGAGCACGACATTGGCCAGTTGAAGATCAAGATTTCGGGCTGCATCAACGCCTGCGGGCACCACCATGTGGGCCATATCGGGATCCTTGGCCTCGACCGCGCGGGCGTGGAAAACTACCAGATCACGCTGGGTGGCGATCACACCGAACAGGCCGCCGTGGGTGACCGCGTGGGCCCCGGCTTCTCCGCAGAAGAGGTGGTGCCAGCGATCGAGCGGATCGTGGACACCTATCTGGACCTGCGCGCGGACGAAGGTGAGGCGTTCATCGACACGTACCGCCGCACGGGGCTTGGCCCCTTCAAGGCTGCGCTCTACCCCGAGACCAAGGTGGCCGCGGAGTAAATCCATATGCTTCATTGTTCCCCAAATATGCACGGCCCAACGCAACCGGATGCGCAGGTGATGGTCAGCGCGCTGAACGCTGGGCTGACGCATCACGGCGCGACGGATGTGCTGCGCGCGGCGTTTGAGGCGGTGCCGGACATCGCCCTGGTGTCCAGCTTCGGGGCGGAGTCGGTGGTGCTCTTGCACTTGGCGGCGATGGTGAAGCGGGACGTGCCAGTGATCTTTATCGACACGGAGATGCTGTTTGCCGAGACGCTGGTCTATCAGCAAGAGCTGGCGGAGCGGCTGCGGTTGAGCAATGTGCGGGTCATCCGTGCGGACGATGCAGAGGCCCGTGACCCAAGCCGGAGCTTGCATCGGCGCAATGTGGATGCGTGCTGTGCCTTGCGCAAGGTGGCACCACTGCGTCGGGCGCTGGCGGATCACAGTGGCTGGATCACGGGGCGCAAGCGGTATCAGTCGGGCACGCGGGCGGAGCTTGAGTTCTTTGAGGTCGAATCCGCCACGGGCAAGATCAAGGTGAACCCGCTGGCGCGGTGGTCTCGGGCGGATATCGCTGAATATATGGACGAAAACCGCCTGCCCCGGCATCCGCTGGTGGCCAAGGGCTATCCCAGCATCGGCTGCGCGCCCTGCACCTCGCCAGTGGCGACTGGCGAAGACCCGCGCGCCGGGCGCTGGCGGGATCAGGACAAGGACGAATGTGGCATCCACTTCGTTGACGGCAAACTCGTAAGAGCAGGACAAGAGATATGACAATCGTAGTGACCGATCAGGGCTTTGGCCCCGACACATGGGACCGCGGCTATGCCCCGCTGGGCGAGGCGGCCAATGATGCCGCGGCGCTGGACGTGCCGAGCGACGCCGACCCCGATCAGATCCCGCTGAATGCGGACATCATCCGCGTGGATTTCCCCAGCTTTGCCGATGGGCGCGGGTTCACCATTGCGCGGATGCTGCGGTTGCGCGGCTATCAGGGCCGCCTGCGTGCCAAGGGCCACGTCATTTCGGACCAATACGCGATGGCGCGCCGGTCCGGTTTCGACGAGGTCGAGATCAGCCAGGCGCTGGCGGCCCGTCAGCCCGAGGACCAGTGGCAGTTTCGTGCCAATTGGCAGAGCCATGATTATCAGGCACGGCTGCGCGGGGCGTCAAATCACTGATCATCCGTGACCCAGATCAAGGCGCGCGACCATTCGCGCGCTTACCATCCACGAAAATCCTTCCCAAAGTGAGAGGCACAGGTGTAAACCTGCGTTGACATATTCATGACCGAGCAAACACCCGTGAACGAAGCCACCGCCGTCAAGGCGACCCCCACCCTGCCCGATGCGCAGACCGTGACCGAGATCGAACATTATACCGACCGGCTGTTCCGGTTCCGCTGCACACGGCCCGCAAGCTTGCGGTTTCGGTCGGGCGAGTTCGTGATGATCGGCCTGATGGGCGATCCGCATCCCGAGACGGGCAAGCAGAAGCCACTCTTGCGCGCCTATTCCATTGCGTCGCCCAGCTGGGACGAGGAGTTGGAGTTCTATTCGATCAAGGTGCAGGACGGTCCGCTGACCTCGAAACTGCAGCA
>JBCDEK010000120.1:0-6763 GCA_039179785.1 Pseudomonadota bacterium
ATTTCCGCAAGCCCCGCGGATCGAGGTAGATCATCTGCTCAAAGCCAGGCAGTTGCCCCTGCACCTCGATCACCTTGTCGACCTGCTCCTGATCGCCCGCGATCACGAACCGCGCACCGGAATGATCAAGTGTATAGGCCATCTCCTCCGCCGCGGCGTCCTGATACAGTGGCACCGGGATCGCACCCGCCATCTGTGCCGACATCATCGACCAGTACAGGTAAGGCCGGTTCCGCCCGATCACGGCAATATGGTCACCGGGTTGAACGCCAAGGTCGATCAGTCCCAGCGCCAGCGCTTCGACCTCTTCAAGCGTTTCGGACCAGGTCCAGCTTTGCCAGATCCCGAACTCTTTCTCGCGATAGGCCGGGGCCGATCCAAATTCTTTGGCATTCCGATGTAACAGCGCAGGAACGGACACCAGCCCGCTTGCGCCCTCAGACGACTTCGTCACGAATATTCCTCCCGTGCGGCCCCTTCTCCCCAGGCCACGCTTGATCGCTTGGACGATTCTTGCTGCGTCCAAGGATGTCTTTGTGAGGCTGCGCGTCAACTTTTTCCTGATGTTTTCCCAATCCTTACGAATTGTAACAGCGCGCCGTGGGCCGTTGTGCGGTCCGCAAAACCAGTGTTAGCCATGGGTCATGGCACAGGATCACACCGCATCCCTGACGGCCTCGGGCCTGAACCTGATCGCGCAGGCACTCACGATCTACGACCGCGACCTGCGCCTTGCCGTGTGCAACGCCCCTTTCCAGCAGATGTTTGATTTGCCCGACGCGCTGGTCACCCCCGGCTCGACCTTTCGCGAGACTATCACGCATCTGGCCAAACGCGGTGAATACGGCCCCATCGACGATCTCGATGCCTTTGTGCAGGAACGCGTCGACCAGGCGCTGGCGTTCGAGCCGCACTATATGGAACGCACCCGCGCCAATGGGCGGACCATTTCCGTCGAAGGATCGCCTCTGCCGCAGGGCGGCTGGGTCACCGTCTACACCGACATCTCGCACACCAAGGCGCAAGAGGCCCTGCTGCGCGCCCGCGCCACTGAACTCAGCGATCAGGTCCTGCAACACACCGAAGCGCTCAGCAGCACCAACCGCCAGCTTGCCGCCACCGTCTCCGCCCTCGAAGAAGCCAAACGCCAGTTAACCGAGACCGAGGCACGCACCCGCCTCACGACCGAGATGATGCCTGCCCACATTGCCCATGTGGACGCCACCGGCCACTACACCTACTCCAACAGACGGCTTAGTACGGTCATCCCTAGCCGCCCGTCCGAGATCGTCGGCGAACACATCTCCGACGCGCTTGGCGCTTTTGCCTATGGCCGCATCGCCTCGAACCTCGCGCGCGCCTATCAGGGTGAGGCATCCGTATTCGAATTCACCGACGAAGCCAGCGCCAGACGCATCCGTGTATCCTTTACCCCCGAAGCCTCAGGGGGTGTCTACATCCTGTCCATGGACATCACCGAAGAAACGCAGGCCCGCGTGGCCCTGCAACAAAACCGCCGCCGCACGCTGGCCGCGCAGATGACGTCCGGCATGGCGCACGATTTCTCGAACCTGCTGACCATCATCCTCGGGCTGCAATCCAAACTATTCCGTATGGAAGAGTTACCCGCAGGTGCCGACGACTTGATCGACGGCACACTCTCCGCCGCAAGACGCGGTGGTGAGTTGCTGAACGCCATCGCTGACATGACCGCAGGTCGCGCGATGCGCCCCGCCGCGACAGACATTGGAACGCTGCTGGGTGACGTGACCACCATGGCGCAATCCACGCTGCCACCGGGCCTGTCGCTCAGCACCTTCACCACCGTCACCGGCCCCCACATGCTCGACCCCGGACTGGTCAAAGACAGCCTCCTCAATCTCATCCTGAACGCCCGCGACGCCTGCGGCACAGCCGGAGAGATCACGCTGACCGCGCGACCGGTCCACGACACATGGCTCGAATTCATCGTCACCGACACCGGCCCCGGCTTTTCGGACGAAGCGCTGGAGCATGGGTTCGACCCGTTCTTCACCACCAAAGGGTCCGAAGGATCGGGCCTCGGCCTGCCGATGGTCTATGACATGACCAAACGCGCGGGCGGCGACCTGAAGCTTGGCAACGGCGACGTCGGCGCGCAGGTGCGTCTGCGCCTGCCCTTGCGCCCGGCCCCACAACTGGCGGGCGCGCTTGTTCTGCTGGTCGAAGATGACCCCGACCTGCGCCAACACTACCGTGATCTGCTCATGGGCATGGGCCAAGCCGTCATCGAAGCCGCCGGCGTGGACGAAGCGATTGCCCTTACAGCCGACTTGCCCGACATCGGCCTTGTTCTGTCAGATATCAACCTTGGCTCTGGCAGCCGCACCGGCATCGACCTTGCGACCCAACTGAACGGCACCCTGCCGGTGATCCTGATGACATCGCTTTTGCCTGGCGACCCCACCTTCCAAGCAGCCACGCGGGCGGCCCCCGTGCTGCGCAAACCGTTCGAGGCCACCGACCTCGCCGCCCTTTTGCAAGCGGACGCCGCATGACCCAGCCCCTCGTCACCATCCTTGACGACGAACCGGCGATCCGCACGATCCTTGCCGATGCGCTGGAAGAGGCGGGGTTCCGCACCCTTTCCTTCTCCCGCGCCTCGGCGTTCGAGGCGGCGCTGAAGACCCACAAGCCCGACGTGTGCCTTGTCGATCTCGGCCTGCCCGACACCGATGGTCTCGCGCTTGTGCACAGGCTCGCGCTTGAACAAGGCGCGGCAGTCATCATCATATCGGGACGTGCGCAAGTGCAGGACAGGGTCACGGGCCTCGAACTTGGCGCGGACGATTATATCATCAAACCGTTCGATCCGGCCGAGGTTGTCGCCCGCATCCGCGTCCGGCTGCGCACGCCTAAGGCCACAACGCAAACCAGCCAAGTCGCAAAATTCAACGGCTGGACTGCTTCGTTCGACAGCTACACGCTGACGGATGAAAAGGGCATCGAGACCCCCTTCTCCCACGCCGAAGGTGAAGTGCTGCGCCTATTCCTCGATGCCCCCAAACGCCTGATCAGCCGGGCACAGATGCAGGAAATGCTGGGCGGCGGCGCGGGCGACAGCTTTGACCGCGCGATGGATGTGCGCATCAGCCGCCTGCGCACCAAGCTGCGAGAGGACCCAAAGAACCCAAGACTGATCAAAACGATCTACGGTGCGGGCTACATCTTTCTTGGGGATGTGCACTGGACATAGCCCAATGTGGCGTGCCAACCTCCCGTCATGGTTGAAGCGCTGCTGTATCAATCCCACCAAAACCGGTTCTACCGAGTCGAAATCACTCTGAACCTGTTTGCCGAAGCCTCTGTCGTGATCGAATGGGGTCTGATCGGCGGACGCCCGTGCCGCCGCATCACATGCCACAGCGACCTGCGCGCGGCCTCCACCGCCGCCGACCGCTATCGCCAACGTGCGCTTCAGCGCGGCTATGCCCGCGCCTGAATGGGCAGGGAATACCTGACTTCCTTCGCGTCAGCGTCGGGTGATAGCCTCGGGCGTTCTTCCCCCAAAGGGCCAAAGCCATGACCGCACTTCGCTTCAAAGGGTTCGCCCTGATCGTCAACACAGTGTTGCCCTTTGTCCTGATCATCGGACTGGGGGTCTTGAGTAACGCGCTTTACACCACCCTGAAAACCGAATTGCGGCCCCCCGTCAATCAACTGATCGAAGACGCTCGCCACCTGTCAAACCACGCCCGAGAAGCGGCGCGCACGGTCGACGCCACCGCCAAGCTGGTGCAAAGCAATGCCGCAGAGGCGGCTGCGTCGGTGCAAAACCTCGTCGAGCCGCTCACCAACTTCAAAATTTCCATCCCAAGTCTGAAAATCCCTGTGCCGCGCTTCGGCAACTGCAAGATCACCAAGATCAGTAACTGTGTGGGCACCATCGACATCTTCAAAGGCCTCGGGCAGACAATTAACGCTGGCCTGCGCAAATCCTTCGAAAAACCGCGCAAGGAATTTGCCAAGATCAGCGCTTCAGTTGACGAAACACTGGTCGAAATCAACAAACTGAAACCGCTCGCCGAAAGTTTTCGCGCTCAGGCCCAAGAGTTCACGGCCCGCGCCCAGGCCCTCTCGGACGCACGCGACAGGCTTGCCAGCAATGTGGCCAATATCCTGCGCATCGCGGTCTGGGTGGCGGGTGCGGTGTTCATATGGCTGATTATCAGCGTTGGCTGGTGGGTGCGCGACCGCCTCGCCCTCGGATGGCACCTGATGCGCCGGGGCACCTATCCCTGAAGCCCGGCGGCATGGGCCAGCACCTGCAATCCTGCCACCAGATCAGCCTCGTCCGTGTCTTCGTCAAACGCGTGGCTGATCCCGCCGATAGACGGCACAAACAGCATCGCCACCGGCATGCAACGCGCCAAGTTTGTCGCATCGTGCAAAGCACCTGAAGGCATCCGCCGCCACCTGCCTGGGGCCACTGCTTCGGCCCCCCTTTCCAGCCGCGCACGCAAGTCGCTGTCCATCGCGACAGGGTCCAACCCCAGCAAAGGCCCCTTCTCAACACCCAGATTCATCTCCGCGGCGACCTCCGCCAGGGTTTCCTCCATCACCGCTTCCATCCGTGCCAAACGGTCGATCTCTGCATCCCGCCATTGCATGGAAAACCGCACCTGCCCTGGCACGATGGACGACGCATTGGGTGCCACCGCGACATGCCCAATGGTCCAGACCGATTGCGGCGTCACCACATTGCGAAGCCGGTCATTCAGACGGCTGGAAAACGCCACAAGCCCCTGGAACGCATCCTGCCGCAGCGCCATCTGCGTCGTGCCTGCATGGTTCTGCTGGCCGGTCAGGGTGATCACCCGATCCCGGATGCCGACAATATCGGTTACAACACCAATCTGCTCTCCTGCCACATCCAGCGTGGCACCCTGCTCGATATGCAATTCGACAAACCCGGTGAATTGGCCCGGATCAACCGGATCAACCACCCGGTCCCCGACACTCCGCCGCGCCTGCCCCAACGCCACGCCCTCATGGTCGACCAGCGCATCCGCCTCGGCTTGCGACAGCCCCCCGGTCCACAGATTCGACCCGGTGGTCACGCCGTACCGCCCCTCTTCATCCTGAAACGACACGACGGAAATCGCAGGCCCACCAGCCTCGATGCTCGCCCGCGCCACTTCCAAGGCAGCGACAACGCCCAGCGCCCCGTCCAGCCACCCGCCCTCCGGCTGACTGTCCGAATGCGACCCAAGCAAAAGCGACGGCCCGTCCGCCAACCCAAACAGGTTGCCCATCGCATCAAAGCGCGGCGCCAACCCGGCTTCCGCAATCCGCGATGCCAACCAGTCGCGCGCCGCCATGTCTGCTTCCGAATAGGCAGGTCGCACCACGCCCTTGCCCACCCCTGACGCCCCAAAGGCGCGCAAGCCATGCAAGTCAGACAGAAACCGCTGTGAATTGATCATGTACCCCCCTCGCACGTGAAACCTCTTGCCGGAACATGACACCAGCAGCGCGTACCTCAAGACCCATCAACCGAAAGGCCCCCAATGATCAAATACTATTACCCCGATGGCACCCATTGCTACCGCGCGCTGCACACCGCCCACGCGGTCTATACCAACGATAAGGGCAAGCTGATCGCACGCGCAGAGAAACCCGACCGCTCCGACATGTACGAATTCGAAATCACCGGCTTCGAGCTCGTACCAACCGGGGTCCATTGCACCTGACCCATTCCCCTTCTTCTGCCCGTAAATACGCCGGGGAGCGCGAGGGGCAGAGCCCCTCGTCATCAAAAATGAATCGCGTGCGCCGTCAGGCGCTCCTTCGGATCACTCCGCCGCCACGGCCCCCGCGACCGCTTCGACACGTACAGCCGAAAACTTGAACTCCGGGATCTTGCCATAGGGATCGACCGCCGGATTGGTCAGAATGTTCGCCGCCGCTTCAACATAGGCAAAAGGCAGAAATACCATATCCGGCGAGACTGCGCGATCCTCGCGCGCCATGATCTCGATTGACCCGCGCTTGGTCGTGAGGCGCACCATGCCACCAGCCGAAATCCCCAATTTCCGCAAGGTGCTTGGGTGCAGCGAGCAATTCGCCTCCGGCTCCACCGCGTCCAGCACGGTTGCGCGGCGGGTCATTGACCCGGTATGCCAATGCTCCAACTGCCGCCCCGTGGTCAGGATCATGGGGTAGTCCGCATCCGGCACATCATCCGGCGCAATCACCGCCGCCGGAGTAAAGCGCGCCCGTCCTTCGGGGCGCGGGAACCCATCGCCAAACACAATCGCCTGCCCCGGATCTTCCGGCGACAGCGACGGGTAGGTGACGGCGTTCTGCCCCTCCAACCGATCCCAGGTGATATTGTCGAGCGACTTCATGTTCAGCTTCATCTCGGCAAACACATCCGCCGGGCTCTCATAGGTCCAGCCCAAACCCAGCCGCTTCGCCAGTTCCACCTCGATCCACCAGTCCTCCTTGGCCTCACCCGGGGGTGGCACCGCAGGGCGTCCCATCTGCACCTGACGGTTCGTGTTGGTCACAGTCCCCGTCTTCTCCGCAAAGGCACTCGCAGGCAGGATTACATCCGCATAGTTCGCCGTCTCGGTGATAAAGATGTCCTGCACCACCAGATGGTCCAGTTTCGCCAGCGCGTCGCGGGCGTGGTCTACATCGGGGTCCGACATGGCGGGGTTTTCGCCCAGCACATACATGCCCTTGATCTTGTCCTCATGCACCGCATCCATGATTTCAG
>JBCDEK010000112.1:0-8170 GCA_039179785.1 Pseudomonadota bacterium
ACGCGATTTCGTCGATCATCATTCTGGGCGCGCTGATGCAGGTTGGCTCTTCAAGCGTATTGATCGCGATCCTTGCCGCCCTTGGCATCCTCATGGCCGCCGTGAACATCTTCGGTGGCTTCCTCGTTACACGGCGCATGCTCGCCATGTTCCAGAAATCCTAAGGTAGGGGCAGACTTATGGAACTCGGATTTACCACTGCCGCCTATGTCGTTGCGGCTGTTCTTTTCATCCTGTCACTGGGCGGCCTCTCCGGCCAAGAAAGCGCCAAACGCGCCGTCTGGTACGGCATCGTAGGCATGTTCATCGCCGTCGTGGCCACGCTCATCGGCCCCGGCGCAGGCCTGTGGCTCTTGTCCCTCGTGCTGATCGCAGGCGGTGCCGTCGTCGGCTACCAACTCGCTACCAAGGTCGAAATGACCCAGATGCCCGAACTTGTGGCGGGCATGCACGCGCTCGTGGGTCTGGCGGCTGTCTTCATCGGCTTCAACGCCCACACCATGATCGGCTATGTCGACAACCACCTCGCCGAAAACGGCGCTGTCCTCGGCGGCGCACTGGTAGACGGCCAGTGGCTCCAGGTCGTCGACAAGTCGGTGCTCGAACCCCTGTCCGCCTTCGGCCAGCTCATCGCCAAGAAAACCTCGGTCGAAATCACCATCCTGCAGATCGAACTGGTCTTGGGTGTCTGGATCGGCGCCGTGACCTTCACCGGCTCCTACGTGGCCTGGGGCAAGCTCTCGGGCAAGGTCGACAGTGCCGCCACCAAACTGCCCGGCGGGCACATCCTGAACGCCGCCGCCGCAGGTGCCTCGCTGATCCTCGCCATCATCTACTTCAACGGTGGTGGCATGCTGGCCCTCGTCCTGCTCACCGCGCTTGCCCTCTTCATCGGCTGGCACCTGATCATGGGCATCGGCGGCGCCGACATGCCGGTCGTGGTCTCCATGCTCAACAGCTATTCCGGCTGGGCGGCCGCCGCCATCGGCTTCTCGCTCGGCAATGACCTGCTGATCGTCGTGGGTGCGCTCGTGGGCTCGTCGGGTGCGATCCTGTCCTACATCATGTGCAAGGCGATGAACCGCTCGTTCATCTCCGTGATCCTCGGCGGCTTCGGCGGCCCCGCAGGCGAACAGATGGCGGTCGAGGGCGAACAGATCGCCATCGAAGCCGACGGCGTCGCCACGGCCCTGAACGAGGCCGACAGCGTCATCATCATCCCCGGCTACGGCATGGCCGTGGCGCAGGCCCAGCAAGGCGTGGCCGAACTCACGCGCAAGCTGCGCGCCGCGGGCAAGGAGGTGCGCTTTGCCATCCACCCCGTCGCGGGCCGCCTGCCCGGCCACATGAACGTGCTCCTGGCCGAAGCCAAGGTGCCCTACGACATCGTGCTTGAGATGGACGAGATCAACGACGACTTCCCCGACACCGACGTCGCCATCGTCATCGGCTCGAACGACATCGTGAACCCGGCAGCCCAGGACGATCCGAACTCGCCCATCGCCGGTATGCCGGTGCTGGAATGCTGGAAGTCCAAGCAGGTCTTCGTGTCAAAACGCGGCCAGGGCACCGGCTATTCCGGCATCGAAAACCCGCTGTTCTTCAAGGACAACACGCGGATGTTCTACGGCGACGCCAAACAGTCCATCGAAAAGCTGCTGCCGCTGATCGACTGACCCGGCTCACGCGTGCGCCCCGCTCAACCGGTAGGGCGCGCGCGCCCTGCCCGCAGCGGGCGGCAAATAAGCCGGTCGCACATCCACACCCGCCACATAGTCGCCCGCAGCAACCGCCCGGTGGATCGACGAATGCGGCCAGTCTTGGGGCCGCGTCACCAACCCGGCCTGCACCGGTGCTGTCCAGATCATGTGCCGATGCGCCTCCAGATCAGCCGCATCCCGGATCTCATGCTCCCAATAGCGCCGCTGCCACACCGGACCGTCCTCGGCCACGCTGCGCGCAAACAGGGTTCTGACCATCCGCCACCGCACGGCAAAATCCGCCTCTCCGTCGGGCAGACGCCACAGCGCGTGGATCACATCGCCCAGCACCACGATCTCGCAAATCTCGAACGGATGCCGCGCCCGTGTCTGACGCATCGCCGCGCGCAACGGATCAATCCCGCGCAAGAACAGGTCCGTGCCGCGACGGGCCGCGCGTACAGTGAAAAAGCAGGTGATCTCGGGGCAATCCATGCGAGCAGAGCGTGACATGACGCCACCCTGACCCCATCAGGGTTAAAACCCGCTTAAGCCGAACGCAAAACGGGCCGCGCCCGCTCTCCATCCGCCCAATCCCGGCACGCCGCACCAAAGGCTTCGAACAGTGGGCGCGACACCGGATCGCATTTTGCATTCCACTCAGGGTGCCATTGCACCGACAGCGTGAACCCCGGCGCACCGTCGATATAGATCGCTTCGGCCGTCCCATCGGGCGCATGCCCATCCACCACGACCCGCGGGCCCGGATGCTTGATCCCCTGCCCGTGCAGCGTGTTGGTGGGCACCGATTGCCGCCCCATCAGACGGTGAAACACACCGCCTTCGGAAAAGGTCACATCGTGCCGCAGCGCAAATTTCTCTTCCAGCGTGCCATCGGGTGGCATCCGGTGATTGTCGCGCCCCGGCAGGTCCCGGATCTCGGGATAAAGCGACCCGCCCATGGCGACGTTCACCTCCTGAAAGCCCCGGCAAATGCCCAGAAATGGCTGGCCGCGCTCCACACAGGCCCGGATCAGCGGCAGCGCGATCCGATCCCGGTTGCGATCAAAATCACCGTGCGCCTCAGTCGGCTCCTCGCCATACTCCTCGGGATGCACATTGGCCCGCCCGCCGGTGAACACAAAGCCCGCGCAATGCTCCAGCAGGTCCGACACACGCACCTTGTCCGGCTCCGCGGGGATCAGCATCGGAACCCCTTCCGCCACATCCGCCACCGCCGCAATGTTGATCAGCCCGGCGGCCTGCACCGCATATTCATCGTTGATGACGTGGTGGTTGGAAATGATGCCGATAATGGGTCGGGCCATGGGGTCCCCTCACTAAGCGCGTTTCACCCCCTATACGCTACACGGGCGCGCCCAGACCAGTGAGACGGGCGCGCAAGGACCTGTGCAAAAAGCCGCAGGTGCCCAGATGCCTAGGGTCAGGACCCATTGATACCACCCATTCAGTTAGCCAGATTTAGTGTGTGACAAGGAGTATAGCTGCTGGAATAGTGGTTCTATTTCAAAGCTATAAGACGCTGGCAGGCGCGAAATCTGACGAACCCGTCACGCCGAAGGCGTGCCAGAGGAATGCGGCACCCCTTGGGGCGACGGGCACGGAGAAATGCACGATCTCAGTGGCGCGCCTTCCTCGCCATGACGGCCAGTCGTGCCTTCGGAAGGCAAACCTCTGATCTCGGGCATTTTTCCGTGCTGAACGGGTGGGATCAATGGGTCCTGACCCTAGATTTCAGCCGTCAGCGATGCGGCCTCGATCCCGGCCACAGCCGCCGCCGCATCATTGTCAGACGTGTCGCCCGTGACCCCCACGGCCCCGATCACCGCACCCTTCCTGTCGCGCACCAGCACGCCGCCGGGCACCGGCACCACCTGCCCGCCATAGACCCCGTTCACGGCCGCCATGAAATAGGCCTGTTGCTCTGCCCGGGCCATCTGTGCCGTGCCCGCCATGCCCAGCATCACCGCGCCATAGGCCTTACCCTGCGCAATCGCAAAGCGGCCGGGGGCTGCCCCATCCTCGCGCTCACAGGCCTGCACATGCCCGCCGGCATCCAGCACCACGACGGTCAGGGGCTTCAACTCCATCTCCCGCCCCTTCTCCAGCGCCTTGCGCATGATGGTCCGCGCCTTGCGCAATGAAATCGCCATGTTTTCCCTCCGATCAGAGCGCCAGCCCGCCTCTTCATTGTTCCCGAAATATGCCGGGGAGCGCGAGGGGCTGGCCCCTCGCTCCCGCGCTCTCAATCAGCGCCTCAGGCGGCCTTGAACTCCAAACGCCGCGCATGCAGCACCGGCTCGGTATAGCCCGACGGCTGCGCGCGCCCCTTCAGCACCAGATCGCACGCGGCGTGAAAGGCAACGCCGTCAAAACGGGGCGCCATGGGAATATAGGTCGCGTCACCCGCATTCTGCCGGTCCACCACCTCTGCCATCTTCTTCATGGCCGCCATCACCTGCGCCTCGCGCACCACGCCGTGGTGCAGCCAGTTCGCCATCGCCTGCGCCGAAATCCGGCAGGTCGCCCGGTCCTCCATGAGGCCCACATCATTGATGTCCGGCACCTTGGAACAGCCCACACCGGCATCCACCCAGCGCACGACATAGCCAAGGATGCCCTGCGCATTGTTCTCCAGCTCGCGCGTAATTTCTTCGGAGGAGAAATTGCGTCCCAAGGCGACGGGAATGGTCAACAGGTCCTCTAAGGTCCCGCGCGGACCACCGGCCTTCAATTCCTCCTGGCGCGCCATCACATCCACCTTGTGATAATGCGTCGCGTGCAGCGTTGCCGCGGTGGGCGACGGCACCCAGGCACAGGTCGCCCCCGATTGCGGATGGCCGATCTTGGCCTCCAGCATCTCGGCCATCCGGTCGGGCATCGCCCACATCCCCTTGCCGATCTGCGCTTTGCCCTTCAGCCCACACGCCAACCCAATATCCACGTTGCGATCCTCATAGGCCGCGATCCATCTGGCCCCCTTCATCTCACCCTTCGGGATCATCGGCCCCGCTTCCATCGAGGTGTGAATTTCATCCCCGGTCCGATCCAGGAACCCGGTGTTGATAAACGCCACCCGCGCCTTCGCCGCCCGAATACACTCCTTGAGGTTCGCAGACGTCCGTCGCTCCTCATCCATGATTCCCAGCTTCACCGTATTGGCCGGAAGGCCCAGCACCTTCTCGACCCGACCAAATATCTCATCCGAAAACGCCACCTCCTCGGGCCCATGCATCTTCGGCTTCACCACATAAACCGACCCGCAAACCGAGTTCCGCAGCCCGTCCGTCTTCTGCACATCATGCATCGCAATCAACGTGGTGATCATGGCGTCCATCAGCCCCTCACCCACCTCGTTGCCGTCCCGGTCGTGAATGGCCGGGTTCGTCATCAGATGCCCCACATTCCGCACCAGCATCAGGCTGCGCCCCTTCAGCCGGAACCGCGCCCCATCCGGCCCGACATAAGACCGATCCCCCGCCATCCGGCGCGTGATGACCTTGCCGCCCTTCTCAAAGCTCTCTTCCAGATCGCCCCGCATCAGACCCAGCCAGTTGCCATAGGCCAGCACCTTGTCCTCGGCATCAACCGCCGCCACGCTGTCCTCGCAATCCATGATGGTCGACAGGGCCGACTCCAGGTTCACCGCCGCAATCCCCGCCGGGTCATCGGCCCCAATCACATCATTGCGGTTCACCACGACCTCAATCGCCAGATGGTTGTTGCGGAACAGATAGGTCCGCACCTCCTCATCCACGCCATGGCCCAGATACTGCGCCGGGTCCGCCAGCGACAGCGCCCCCAGGTCCAGCGCATCCCCCGACAGCCCCAGCGTGGTCACATCCGCCCATGTGCCCCCGCTCAACGGCACCGCCTCATCCAGAAACCCCTTGGCCCAGTCAATTACCCGCGCGCCCCGCTCGGGATCATACCCCTTGCCCTCCGGCAAATCGCCCAGCGCATCCGTGCCATAAAGCGCATCATACAAATTGCCCCACCGCGCATTCGCCGCATTCAACGCAAAGCGTGCATTCATGATCGGCACCACCAACTGCGCACCGGGGGTCGCGGCAATCTCGGGGTCCACGTTGGCCGTCTCGATCTCGAAATCCGGCCCCTCCGGCACCAGATAGCCGATCTCCTCCAGAAACGCGCGATAGGCAGCCGCATCATGCGCGCCGCTCCGGTGCTCTACATGCCAGGCATCAATCCTGCCCTGCATCTCTTCCCGCTTGGCCAACAGCGCCCGGTTCTTCGGCCCCAGATCATGCACCAGCGCCGAAAACCCCGCCCAGAAATCGGCCGAGGCCACGCCCGTCCCCGGCAGCGCCCGCGCTTCGATGAAATCGGCCAGACTGTCTGCAACCCTCAGGTCACTGCGATCCACATACGATGTCATTCCAGGGGTCCCTTTCCGGCTATGCAACGAGTCGCGCACAGGCTTAGAGAAAAAGTTTCCTATCGTAAACATCATTGGTCATATTATTTTACCAAAGCACGTGGCGCACGCCAAAGCATACGCCGCATGCCCCTGTCATCCCAGATAAACCCGCCTCGCACAGCGCCTCAGGCGCGCTGCTCCCGGCGATAGCGCCCGGGCGTGGTGCCCACATGGCGCTTGAACTGCGTGGTGAAATGCGCCTGGCTCGCAAAGCCAAACATATAGGCCACGTCCGCAAGCGACAGCGCGCGCTCGACCAACACCCGTTTGCTCTCGGCAATGCGGCGGTTGGTGATGTACTGATGCGGTGTGATATGCATCGCCGCAAAAAACGCCCGCGAAAAGTGATGCACCGAATAGCACGCCACCCCGGCCAGATCGGCCAGCGACAGCGGCGCGTCCAGATGCGCGTCCACATACGCCGTGACCTTGGCCAGCCGCGCATCGTCCAGCTTCGGTGTCTTACGCCCCAAGGGCGGCGCAGCCACCTCTTCCGACAACACCGACAGCGTGCCCAACATGCTCAGAAACAGACCATCCACCTGCAATTGCGAACCGACGCCCCCCCGGTTCATCTCTTGCCAAATCAGTTCCAGACTGCGCGCCAGTGACGTATCAAACAGATCGCGACCGTAAAGCGCGCGCAGCGGGTCGCCCCCGTCCCGCGCCCCCAACAGATCGAACACATCGCGCTTGGGCACGGACAGCATCAGCAGCTGATGATCCCCCGCGCTGTGCCAGTCCGCGGTCGCATCCGGCGGCGCGATATACAGGCTGCCCGCGCGACCGGACAATTGCGCACGCCCATCGCCAAAATCCACACTGGAATGGCGCAGGCTTCCCCCTGTCACCAGCCTGAACACGATGTCGGAATTGGCGGGCACCGTCTTCTCGTGCCCGGACTGTCGCACCTGCAAGGCCGTCTGCCGATGTGTCCCGATCTCGCGCGTTTCCTGAATAAACTCGGGATAGAGCGTATCAAACACGTCCACAAAGCGGTCGAACCGGGCCGGTATCGCATTTGGGGGATCAACAAGTTGCATCAAGGACGTATCCGATCACAAGGTGTCATCACGCGCAGACAGACACAGGTCGTTCATCTCGATGTGTGCGCACAGCCGAATATCTCGGCACACCGAAAAACCCCAGTATCGTCCACATTGACATATCACCTGTAAAGCCGACAGCAGCACGCGGCGCGCAAAAGCGCGGTTTTTTGTAATTTTCGCCACCTTGCAGTATATTTTATAATCCCGTCATAGGCGAAACTGGTCCTGTTCACGCGTTTCAGTGGCCTGTACACCGCCCTCCGTTCCGCATCTTGCGCCCCTCCCGCGCGCCAAGGGTGCGGAACAGCAGACCATTTGGGGTATAAGCAAGGTATCGCCAGAGCGCGCACACATAAAAAGGCAAGACATCATGACCGCAAGCCGCCTCACGGGCCACGTCACGGGACTTTACATTGGCAAAGTTGCCCACCCGTGGGAAGGGCGCGATCCCACGGCGATCGCCAAGGCCGCACAGACCGGCCCCGTCGAGATCTGCACGCTTGGACTGGCGGGCGATGCCCAGGCCGACGCGACCGTGCATGGAGGCCGGGATCAGGCGGTGCATCATTATGCCGATGAACATCACGCCCATTGGGCCGCCCTTTTTGCCGACGATGCCACGCGTTTCAAGCCCGGCTGCTTTGGCGAAAACATATCCTCCACCGGCCTGACCGAGGACACGCTGTGCATTGGCGATATCCTCAGGATCGGCACTGCCACGGTGCAGGTCACCCAGGGCCGCCAACCCTGCTGGAAACTCAATGCCCATATCGGGCGCGAGGATATGGCCTATCACTTTCGCCAGACCGCCCGAACCGGCTGGTACTACCGTGTCCTGGACGCCGGACAGGCGTCGCCGGGGGACCGGATCGAGCTGCAGGATCGCACGCGTGCCACATGGTCCATCGCAGATGTGACCCGCGCGCATTTTGCAGCTCGACTGGACCCCGAGCGTGCCG
>JBCDEK010000021.1:0-40373 GCA_039179785.1 Pseudomonadota bacterium
ATCCGCTACGACATCGGCCCCGAATTCAGCGTCGCCTTCACCCCGTCACCGGGGCTCAGCTTCAACGGCGTCTTTCGCCAACCGCTCGAAGGCACGATCGAAGATTCCGACATCACCTCGGACTCCGTCCTGCCCAAGGTCCGCACCGACGCCGTGCTCTATGCCCAGCAATCCGATTTTGAAATCAACCGCTTGACCGCCGACTACGTGTTCCGCCCGGGCAAGGACCTCTTTGGCCGCGTTTCCTTCGGATATCTCGAAAATTTCTTTGGTGGCGTGTCGGGCGAACTGCTTTGGTATCCCATCGACAGCCGCCTCGCCATGGGGGTCGAGGTGAACTATGCCCGCCAGCGCGACTTTGACATGCTCTTTGGCTTTCGCGATTACGACGTGCTCACCGGCCACGCCTCGGCCTATTACGATTTCGGGCGCGGCTATCTGGGGCAGCTTGACGTGGGCCGCTATCTGGCAGGCGACTGGGGCGCGACCTTCACCCTTGATCGCGAATTTAACAACGGCTTCCGCATTGGCGGCTATTTCACCTTAACCGAGGTTCCCTTTGACGAGTTCGGAGAGGGTGCGTTCGACCGCGGCATCCGCTTCTCCGTGCCGCTGTCCTGGCTTACCGGACAGCCCAGCCGCCGCCGCGTGTCGCGCACAATCCAGCCCATCCTACGGGACGGCGGCGCGCGCCTTGCCGTCGCCAACCGTCTGTTTGAAAGCACGCGCGACTATCGCGGGCAGGAACTGGCCCAAGGGTGGGGGCGGTTTTACCGATGACACGCACACTCGCCCTCTGCCTCGCAACCCTGCTGGCCGCCTGTGGCACCGTCGTGGACGAAGACGCCGCCATCGGCCAGGCGCTGCGCAGCCTGTCGGGCCCCGACGAATTCGAACCGCGTTTCATCGCGCTCCTGCGCGCCGAAGCCCCAGCACTGCAAATCGCCATCATCGACCAAGAGGTGAACGGCACCCTTCTGCTCGAACGCCAAGACGGTGACTTTGCCTATTGGCTTTCGCCCGACGGCGCGCAACTGATCCTGCAACGTGGTGTCTTGCACGGCACAAGGGGGCTGGGCGAGGGGCTGCTCGCCTCCGACCTTTCCGAACCGCTGGCGTTGTTGCAAGCGCTGCAATCGGGCTGGTCCGACCGGTTCCACACTTATCTCGACGGCAATGACGTCGCCATCACCCGCACCTACCGCTGCCGCATCGACAACGAAGGCCCCGCCGACATCACCATAAATGGCGAGGCGCGCAGCACACGCCGAATGCGCGAAAACTGCCGCAGTCTGAACCAGGAATTCACCAATCTCTACTGGGTCGACCCGACCACGCGCACCATCCTGCTGTCGCGCCAATGGGCCGGACCCACACTCGGGCCGATCTCGACCCGGATCGTGCCAAGATAAAAAGGAGAGGGACATGTTCAAACACATCCTCACACTCACTATCTGCCTGACCATCGCGGGATGCGGGACGGTCTACCGATCCTCCTCGGTGCGCCCCGGCCCGACCGATGGCACCAATGTGCGCGTCGTGCCGATATCGGGCGAAACGGTGGTGCAGGCCAACCGCTCTCCCTACCAGCCCAAGACGCTTCCGGCGGTGTTTTCCCTGACCGCGGGCACCGGGTCGGGCCTGCGCGGCCCCGGCGCGCTGCCTGACCCCACATTCGACGCCGACACCCCCGCGCCGCTGGCCCTGCGCCTGCCGCAACCCGTTGATCCCGGCCCTTACCGCATCGGGGTGGGCGACGTGGTCCTGCTCTCAACCCCGAATGCCGCCTCATCGGTCGAGCAACTGTCGGGCCTGCTCGCCGCGCAAAACGCACGGCAAGGCTACACCGTGCAGGATGACGGGTCGGTCAACATCCCCAATGTGGGCCGCATCCGCATTGCCGACATGACCATTGAAGATGCCGAAGACGCCCTGTTTCAGCGCCTCGTCGAAAACAACATCGACCCGACATTCAGTCTCGAACTGGCCGAGTTCAACTCCAAGCGCGTCTCCGTCGGCGGGGCCGTGGCCGCACCCACTGTGGTGCCCGTCGCCCTGACGCCGGTCACCCTCGATACCGCGCTCGCGGCTGCGGGCGGCATTGCCGTGCAGGACCAGGATTTCGCCTCTGTGCGCCTCTACCGCGACGGGGCGCTCTACCAGATCCCGCTCACAACCCTGTTCGAACGGCCCGACCTGTTGCGCACCAGGTTGATCGACGGCGACGCGGTCTTTGTCGACGCGCAATACCAGCTGGACCAAGCGGCCTCTTACTTTGAACAGCAGATCGCCCTGACCAGCGCCCGCCAATCCGCCCGCGCCGCCGCCGTGAACGAACTTCAAGCCGAAGTGGGCCTGCGCCGGGCCGAACTGGACGAGGCGCGCAGCAACTACAGGCTGCGCACCGACCTTGGCGCCGATAATCGAGATTATGTGTATTTAACCGGCGAAGTCCGCATCCAGTCCCGCTTTGCGCTGCCCTATGAACGCACCGCCTCGCTGGCCGATGCACTGTTTAATGATGCCCGCGGCGTCACCGTCGATTCCGGCGACATCTCCCAGATCTACGTGCTGCGCGCCTCCGATGACCCGCGCGAGTTCGGCGCGGTCACAGCGTGGCATTTAGACGCCAGGAACGCCGCAAACTTCGCCCTGATGACAGATTTCCAGTTGCGGCCCGATGATGTCATATTTATCGCCCAACAACCGATTACCAAGTGGAACCGCGCGGTCTCGCAACTTGTGCCGTCGCTGATCAGCGTCACGCGGATCGCCACCGATTGAAGCAAAGGTTAGGGTGCGATGACAATTACTCCGGTTCTTCTCTGCGGCGGCTCCGGCACGCGGCTGTGGCCCCTGTCGCGCAAAAGCTACCCCAAGCAATTCGCCGACCTGATCGGGGATCAGACCCTGTTCCAGGCCTCGGCCCAGCGGCTTGCGTCCTTTGACCGGCCCGTTGTCGTGACCGCCTCGGATTTCCGCTTTATCGTCACCGAACAGCTGATGGCCATCGGCATCGACCCCGGCGCCATCCTGATCGAACCCGAAGGGCGCAACACCGCCCCCGCCGTGCTGGCCGCCGCGCTGCATCTGCATGCCCAGAACCCCGACGCCATGATGCTGGTCTGCCCGTCCGACCACATGATCCCCGACGATAACGCCTTCCTCGCCGCGGTAGATCAGGCCCGCGCCGCCGCCGATCAGGACCAACTTGTCACCTTCGGCATCACACCCACCTACCCCGAGACCGGCTATGGCTATCTGGAACTCGACGCCCCCGCGACCGGCGCCACGGCCCCGCTGTCGCGCTTTGTCGAGAAGCCCGACGCCGACACCGCTGCAGACCTTGTCGCCTCGGGCCGGCACCTCTGGAACGCCGGGATATTCCTGTTCAAGGCCGCCGCCATCCTCGACGCCTTCCGCGCCCACGCCCCTGCCCTCATGGACCCGGTCAGCGCCGCCGTCGCGCGCGCCGAAACCGACCTCGGCTTTCTGCGCCTCGCGCCTGACCCATGGGCACAGGCCGATGACATCTCGATCGACTACGCGGTCATGGAACGCGCGCACAACCTCTCCGTCGTACCCTACCAAAGCGGCTGGTCCGATCTGGGCGGCTGGGACGCCGTCTGGCGCACCAGCCAGCAGGACGCACGCGGCGTGGCCACCCACGGTGACGCCACCGCCATCGACTGCGACAACACGCTCCTGCGCTCGGAAAGCGAGCGGCTGGAACTGGTGGGCATTGGTCTGCAAAACATCATAGCAGTGGCCATGAACGACGCCGTGCTCGTGGCCGATGCCAGCCGCGGTCAGGACGTCAAACTTGCCGTGCAGGCGCTCAAAGACAAGGGCGCCGCCCAGGCCCAGCACTTTCCCAAGGATCACCGCCCCTGGGGCTGGTTCGAAAGCCTGGTCGTCGGCGACCGCTTTCAGGTCAAGCGCATCGTCGTCCACCCCGGTGCCGCCCTCAGCCTGCAAAGCCATCACCACCGCGCCGAACACTGGATCGTGGTCGAAGGCACCGCACGCGTCACCATCGATGACGACGTCAAACTGGTCAGCGAAAACCAGTCCGTCTACATCCCTCTGGGCGCCGTGCACCGCATGGAAAACCCCGGCAAGGTGCCCATGGTCCTGATCGAGGTCCAGACCGGCACCTACCTGGGCGAAGACGACATCATCCGCTACGAAGACGTGTATTCACGCGGCCAGGGCGCCAAAGGCTAGCACGCCCGCACGCCCAGACGGATCAGCTGGGCGCCCTTGATCCTGTACATCGTCCGGATCTTGAACCGCCCCGTTTCCATGTACCAGTCGCGCAAGGCGGCCGGATAATGATCCGCGATAATCTCTGACGCGCGGTTAAATGTCGCCGGATCCAGCGCCCGACCATAGGAACTGGGCCCGTGAAATCCGAACGTGGTGCCCGGCGCGACACAGACGTCGTCCAACCCCAGATACAGCGTGCAGGTCGACAGACACACCGCCCCGCGAATTTCCACCGCGCGGCCCGCGCGCCGCAGATCCTGCAATTCATACAGACGCGCCCGCAACAGCCCGCCGCGATCATTCCGCACCACTATCGGCTGCGATGACAACGCCACCTGCGTCGCACCGCCGCCCGCATTCTCCGCCGCGCTCCCCGCCGCAGAGGTCACCACCAGCGCCAGCACCACGGCGCACATCCACAACCGGCGCACCACGCCGGTAAACCCAAACTCCATCACCCACTCCACTCACGCCAAACGGCGTGCACATGCGCCCCCACGCATGGCCAAAGTGAAGCAAACGGGACTTAACGGGGCGTTACGCGCGCCACCCTATCTCTGTCGGATTGTCTGAAAATGCAGCGCGTCAGTCGGTGGTCGACGTGGTGCTTGACGTGCTGGTGGTGCTGTCGGTCGCCCCGTCGCCGCCCCCTGCCCCGGCCAGCCCCGCCGCTGCCGCAGCACCCAGCAACGGCGCCACAAGCGGCACAAAGTTGGTGATCGGCTGACCATCTTCCGGCAGGCCCAGACAGGCCGGGTCATCCGCATTCTGGCCGTTCGAACAGTCCACCGCGCCCTGCGCCCCTGCCGCGCCGGGCAACAGCGTGCACAGCGCTGCGGCACCCATGATCCCCCGCCCGAGTCGACACCACATGGCAAGACCTCCAAGATCAATTTTCCCCAGCACGCACACGTTAAAAGAGAAAGCACAGGTGGCTTCAAACCCTGATTTCAGACGATTTTTCAAGTTTTCCTCGCGATAGCAGGCGAAACCAACTAAGGGTAATACATCCTGAACGTGTAAACCAATCGTTAAGCGAGCCCCATGGATCTGTCGCGTACCCCCCCGAGCACTCCAATCTCTCCCGCCCCGCCCGCGCCCGAAGAGGACCGCCTGGACCTTGGCGCGCTGGTGCCAACGCTCTGGCGCGGCAAATGGCTGATCGCGCTTTCGACAACCCTCGCGCTACTGCTTGGCGGTCTCTATGCCTTTGGGCTGGCCACCCCGCTCTACCGCGCAACGACGGTGCTTATCCTGGAAACCCAGCCCGATCAGATCGTCGATCTGCAGTCGGTGGCGGGCGGGCTGACCGGCGACACCACCGAAATCAATTCGGAACTGCAGGTCCTGCGCTCGCGCGGGCTAATCGGCAAGGTGGTGGACCAGCTGGACCTGACCACCGACCCTGAATTCAACAGCGAATTGCGCCCTCCGACCCTGCGCAAGCGCCTATCGAGTGTCCTGCGCACCCGGATCACCGCGCTTTTGGGCCAGCCCTCCGATGCGCCGCCGCCCCTCACCGCGCAGCAACAGGCACAGCGCACCCGCGACATCGCAATTTCGGCCCTGATTGATCAGACATCCGTCTCTAACGTGCGGCAAAGCTATGTGATCAACGTGACCGTCGAATCCGAAACTGCCGTGAAATCCGCGCGCATCGCCGATACAATTGCCGCCCTCTACATCCGCGATCAGATCGACATCAAGTTGCAGGCCACCGAACAGGCCACCCGGTGGCTGGGCCGCCGTGTCAGCGAACTCCAGCGCACCCTGGAAGAGGCCGAAGCCCAGGTGTCCGCCTTCAGTGCCGACACCGACCTGGTCTCCGTAGAAGCGTTGCGCGCGCTCGAACGCCAGACCAAGGACCTGCGCGACCGGATCGATGCCGCCGAAGGCGACCGGACCGCCCTCGCCGCCCGGATCAGCGACTTGCAACGCGCCAGTGACCGCCCTGCCCGCGCCGCTCTGGCTGCCGATCCCCAACTGGACCGTTTGCTGGCGCGCGCCGATACCGACGATGCTGCCACCGCGGCCTTTGACGCCCGCTTTGACACGCTTGTCACCCGCGCCCAGGTGGACCTGGCCCGCGCCGATCAGCAGATCACCGCCCTGCGCCAGTCCGAAACGGACCTGAACCAGGATATTGCCCGTCAGAGCGACGACATGATTGCCCTCCAGCAACTCACCCGCGAGGCCGAGGCCGCGCGCGTGCTCTACGAATATTTCCTGAACCGGCTCAACGAAACCGCCGCACAGGAAGGCATCCAGCAAGCCGACAGCCGGCTGCTGTCCAATGCGGTTGTGCCCATCACCCCGTCCCAGCCGCGCAAGTCCCTGATCCTGGCCATGTCCTGCGTGGCCGGTGCCTTGCTCGCGGCCTGCTTTGTCCTGCTGCGCGAGATGCGCAACCAAAGCTTCCGCACCGCGCGCGATCTCGAAGCCGCGACCGGCCATACCGTGCTGGGTCAGATCCCCCTTGCTCCGGTGCGCAACCGGGCCAGGCTGCTGGCCTATCTGACCGACCGGCCCAGTTCCCCCACCGCCGAGGCGTACCGGAACCTGCGCACGTCGCTGATGCTGTCAAACGCCGACCGGCCCCCACAGGTGATCGTGTCCACCTCCTCTGTGCCCGGTGAGGGCAAGACCACCAATGCCATCGCGCTGGCGCATAACCTTGCGGGCATGGGAAAGTCCGTGCTGCTTGTCGAAGGCGATGTGCGCCGCCGCACCTTCGATCAATATGTCCCCGGCGCGCCCGACACCGGCCTCCTGTCGTTGCTGTCCGGCGACACGAGGCTTGAGGATGCGATCTCTCGCCCCGAAACGCTGGGCGTGGATGTGCTCAGCGGCGGCCCGGTCCCCCGAAATGCCGCCGATCTCTTTGCATCAGAGCCGTTCCGATCCCTGATCGCCGCCGCTCGCGACCGCTATGACATCATTCTCATCGACACGCCCCCCGTTCTGGTGGTGCCCGACGCCCGGATCATCGCCGAGCAGGCGGATGCCGTGATCTTTTCGGTGCACTGGGACAAGACCAGCCGCCAGCAGGTCGAAGAGGCGCTGCGGCTGATCCACAGCACCGGCCAAACCCTGTCGGGTCTGGTGCTCAGCCAGATCAGCCCCAGCGGCATGCGCCGCTACGGTCACGCGGGCCGCCGGGGCGCCTATGCAGGCTATGGATCCCCCTACGACGCGCACTGACCCCTCGCCCGGCTGAATGCCCACACGCGGTTGTTTTGCTTGCACAAACTGCGACGGTGCACCCGTATCGCGATTCGTCCCGCCCGGGCCGAGGGCCGTCATTTCGGGCGACACACGCTGATGATGCCGGGCCCATTGTACGCACGGTTGCAGGGTCAACACGCGACTAACGTGCCAAAAAAGGCTTTTGATTCAGGACATTGTCTGCTTATCTTCGCGCGCCGCCTTCAGAGCAAAGATTATCTTGCCATAGTCCTGCCATTTCGGGCTATATTAGCGTAAATACCAAGAGTAAGTGGCGATAGACCGCAAAATGAGGCTGGTGGCGTGTTCATTTACACCAAAACCCTGTGCGGCGCACGGACCAATGCTCTTGGGCAAACGGGAGGAATTTGAAAACAGGCCGAGAACGAAACAGGGCTGAATGGCGGCAACCATCCAACCCTGTGTGATGAAACCTAAAGAGGCTCTTCGCTTACATCTGAAGAATAGCCTCGATGAGCAGAACCCGCAAGCAATAGCTGCGCGGGACAGAGGAAAATATGGCAAATGAGATGGTTTTTGACCGGCGCAAAGGCTTTGTCGCCCTGCCGGTCGAAGTGCTGGAGCTTGACCTGAGCCCCGGCGCGTTCCGGTTGTTGGTGGAACTGTGCCGGATGGCCAACCTGGACGGGCTGTGCTGGCCGTCCCTGGGGCAATTGGGCGAACGGCTGGGCCGCTCGCGGGCTGCGATTTCGGGCTATGTGCAGGACCTGCGCGAAGCAGAACTGATCACCACCGAAGAACAGCGCACCGCGAACGGCTACAACTACCGGCTGCGCTATTGCGTGGTGTTCTGGAGGGCCTGGCGCGCGTCGCTGACGGGGCGGGTTCAGGCGGCTGACACCGATCAGAAAGATGAAAGCCGTGTTCGGCAGGGTGAACGCCTTAGAAAGCTCAAAAATCAGAGTCTAATAAATCATGACCAGAGCGAACGGACCGGTTTCGAAGATTTAATTCAATCCTGGACCGCGCTGGCAAAAGGGGCCCCCTACCCTGCCCTGCGCAAGGCCCCGGCAATGACGCTGGTGAGCGAGAGTGAGGCCGCGACGAAGAGCGTTGAACGCCCCGTTATCTCCGCGGATATATCCACGCGATTGGATGCGCTTTGGGCCGCACTGAACCTTGACCCGGACCCAGCCGCCGCGAAAACGGCCGCCGCGGATCTGGCGGCGCGCGATTTATCGGAGGCCGACTTTGGCGCGGTCCTGGAGGCGATACGGTTGCGGTGGCAAGCGCATTGGCGGCGGATTCCAAGCCCGAAACACCTGGATCAGATTCTTAAATCTGCGCGGTTTACGCCCCGTTTGGCGCAGATCAAGGTGCTGCGATCCTACCTGAAACGCTGGGACAGAGTGCGGGACCAGATGGAAAAACCCTTGCACGCAGAGACGGCTTGCGGGACGTTGCACCCAATGGCGACCGGGGCGCCCTGCCCCGCGCCAACCACATATATCCGTGGATATAATTAACATGGCGTACGGTCAGTTCGAGCAATTTATACGCAACATGACGCGGGTCATGGGGGCGGTGAACACCAAGCTGCAGCGCGATCTGACCTTGCGCACACGGGTGGCGCGGCGGTTTTCGATGACCGAAGCGGCGCAATTGCTGGCGGTCGACACAACCTATCTGACCCGTCTCTCAGGCGATGATGCGCAATTTCCCGAGGGCGAACGGACCGGGCGTGAACGCACATTTTCACCGTCCGAGATCATGTTGATCCGCGCCCTGATCGGGTCAAACCCCGGCGCACGGCGGCCGCATCTGCACTGGCGCAAACCCGGCACGCCGATCAAGGTCGTGACCTTTGGCGCGCAGAAGGGCGGCACCGGCAAGTCGCTGAGCGCGGCGCATTTCGCGCAGTATATCAACTTGTTCTACGGGCTGCGCGTGGGGGTGATTGACGCGGACCCGCAGGCCACGGTCAGCCTGTATTTTGCGGATGAAAGCCTGCCGCTGTTTGATCCCGAGACCCCGACCCTTGCTGATTTCATGGGGGTGGATGACCCGGGTGCGGGCAGCGTGATAGACCGCAGCGCCGAAGACTTGAATGCAATCTGGCAGCCCACGCCCTGGCCCGGCGTGCGGCTGATCCCTGGCGGTGCCAATATCCAGAACGGCGATATCAGCCTGTTCTTTCTGTCCCAGGCGAGCCGCGTGCCAGTGTACCGCGTTCTGAAAGACGCGATTGCGAAATGGGATGCAGGCTTTGGCCCGCGGACCCGGCCCGAGGATTTGCGGGACGCCGGGGGGACGTTTGACCTGGACCGCTATCAGGCCGCGCTGTCGGAGACGGTGGATGTGATTGTGATTGATCAGCAACCGTCACTGACGCTGATGCAGCTGAACGGGCTGATTGCCGCGGACAATGTGGTGATCCCGCAGACCATGAAGGGCTTCGATCTGGCGACGCTGGCGACATATGTGTCGAATATCGGGGAATATCTGGAGTTTATCATGGGGTTTGAGGCGGACCTTGAGATCGGGGCCGGAGATCACATGGTGCTGCCGACCATCGTGCAGGAGCAGAACAATCAGGATGTCGACCAGATCGTGGATCTGTATCACAAGGCCCCGCGCGAGGTGATGCAAGTTTGGTATACGCGGTCGGATGCGATTGCCAATGCGGCGGAAGAGTACAAGAGCATCTATGAATATCTGCCGCCCAAGACGCGGCGTACCTCGGCCAAGGCCTTTATGGCGAACGCGAATGCGGTCAATGATGCGCTTGTGGGCCGGATCTGGCCTGCGCTGCCCGACCGCGGCTTTGCCAAGGCGTTTATGGAGGAGCGTTGGGACTGATGGCACGCAAACGGAAATTAAGCTCGGCCCTGCCTGACGAGGTGGCCCCCGAGGACGTACCGCGCAAGGGTGCAATGGGGGGCATGTGGGCCGGGTCGGCAATGAACATGCTGCAACAGCGCATCGCAAGCACCCGCGGGTCGCTGGTTGAGGCGGTGATGGCGGGCACCATGGCGCTGGAATTGTCGCCTGAGCAGGTTGTGGATGCGGTGGGCAGTGACCGGTTGACCGAGTGGGATGCAGACGAGGATTTCGAAAAGCTGGTCGCCAATATCGATCGTCGGGGCCAGACCCAGCCCATCCGGGTTCGACCCGAAGAGGCAGGCTGGGTTCCGGATGAGGACACGCCGCTGGAGACGGAGGCGCGCTTTGTCATTCAGTCGGGGCGGCGGCGCCTTGAGGCCTGCCGGCGGCTGGGGCGCAAGGTGCTGGCGGTGGTGGCGACGGCGGAAGGGGATCAGGCGCTGGCCGATCTGGAAGAGCGTTTTGCCGAGAACACGATGCGGCGGAACCTGAACGGGTTCGAGGAGCTATTGTCGATTGGGTTGCTGGCGGAGAGCATGTCGGATCAGACCCAGACAGAGATTGCCGAGCGGCTGGGCGTGAGCCAGGGCGATGTGTCGCTGGGCCAGGCCTGTGTCGGCTTGCGCGAGGAGATCATGGCGCAGGTGGATATCGAGGCCACGCCGAAGCGGGCGTATCGCGCGCTGGTGCCCAAGCTGAAGCGTGGCGAGCAGGTGGCAGAGCCGGCGCCTGATCCGGTGGACGCGTTCAAGCCGGTCAAGCAGCGCTATGACGTGCGGGGCATTCCGATGGTGTCGACCCCGGTCGAGGGCGGGTTTGACATTCGGGTGGCCATGGCGCGCGTGGCCGAGCGCGATCTGGAGCCGATGTTGGTGGAGATGGCGAAGTTGGTGATGAAGTATCAGCGCAAGAAGCCCTGAATTGGACGGATGGACCGCGAGCGGTTATATCCTTGGAGATAGGAGGCGCATGGCATGCCACGGTCGATTGATTTGACGGAAGATCAGGAGAAGCTGGTGCAGGGGCTGGTCGAAACGGGCCGCTTTGCGGATGCGGATGCGGCGGTGGCGGCGGGCCTGTCGATGCTGGCCGATCACGAGGCAGAAGTGGCCCGGCTGCGCGAAAGGGTGGCGATTGGGCTGGCGCAGGCGGACCGGGGCGAGTTTGCGGAAGGGACCGCGGAAGAAGTGATCAACCGCGCCTTTGCCAAGGCAGCCCAGAACACGTGACGCCACCGGTCAGGTTTTCCGCGCAGGCCGAAATCGCGCTGCTTGAGATTGCGGCCTGGACCACGGAAAAGTTTGGCCCCCGGCAGGCGGATACCTATCGCCGGGAGTTGATTGCGCGGACTGATGCGATTGCTCAGGGAACCGCACACCGGCGGTCATGTGCAGCGTTGGCACCGGCAGGCCGAGGTCTGTTCTATGTCGCTGCGGGAGAGCATTTTCTGCTGTATGAAGAGAGTGCGGTCAGCATTGTTATCGTTGATATTGTGCACAGCCGGAGTGACTTACCCGCGCATCTATCCCAGCTGGGGGAGCGTCGCGGCTAGGGCACCGTACGCACCGTTATCAACCGGTTAATCGGGTGGCGTCATCTTGCCTGCGGTTTTTCCTTTGGGAGGCGCAAGATGCCCATTTCCGATATGTTTTCGACTTACCAGCCCGGCTTGAGCAGCCCCGTTCAGGGTGGCTTTGACATCACGCCGGACGATGGCGCCGATCTGGCGCAGGTGACCCGCGCGCTGCGGGTGATGTGGCTGTGACGCTGAAGGACGGAGATACGCTGACGCTGCCAGGGCTGACGCCGGGTGTGATCTATCCGATCCGGGCCGTGCGTGTGGCGGCGACCGGGACGACGGCCACGGGCATCAAGGGTCTGGTCTGATGCTTGGGGTCACGTTGGGGCTGGCGCCCCAGTACAGCGCGCAAAGCCTGGTGCCGTTTCCGGCCGGGTTTGCCTGGGATCAGGCGGCGTTCGGCTTGGATGTTGCGCGGGCCGGGGGCCGGTATCGGGCGGATGTCGATCCGCGGTCTCTGGTGGATCCGTCGATCTGGTCGGGGCCTGCGATCCATGTGGATCGGGCGGGCAGTGATGCCAATTCAGGGCTTGGTGCGGAGGACGGCGATTTTTCGGCAGCCAAGCGGACCTTGCACAGTGCGTTTGTGGCGGGCAATGCCACGGGCGGACCTTACCGGGTGCTGGTCAAGGCCGGGCAGTACCGGGAGAGTGATTTTACCCGCAACGGCAACGAAGAGCCGGACCAGCCGGTGGCGATTCTGGCCTGGGGGGGGGCGCGTGCAGTACCGCACGGGGCCATTTTCGGTCACCTGGAGCGATGCGGGCGGCACCTTTAGCACCGGTGCGAGCGCGGTGCGGCGGGTGTTTCGGACGGATGTGCTGACCGACGAGGGGCTTTACACCGAGTTGGAGCAGGTCACGGATGTGGCGGCCTGTGCGGCGACGTTGAATTCCTGGGTGGCCGATGGCGGTCAGGTGCATGTGAATGTGGGCGGAGCGCCGGGGGCGGCGGATGTGGCTTTGATCCGCAGTTTCCATGGGGCGCGCTTCGTGGCGCATGCGGATGACTTCTATATCGAGGGGTTCGATATCGAGGGCGGAATCACCGGGGCGCTGCACTGCGATGCGGCGGCGGACCGGGCCATCGTGGGGGTGAATTGCAGCTTTCGCTATTCGGCGCCGTCCAATCCAAGCGCGGTGCAGGATGCGGTGCGGGTGCGGCGCACCAATGGTGTGGCGGCGTTCTTTGGGTGTGACGCCAGCATGGGCGCCAAGGATGGCTGGAATTTCCACGAGGACGGTGCCTCGCAGTTGCAGGTGCTGTTGCAGGACTGCACGTCCTATCGCAACGGGGTGCCGGGCGCGAGTTCGGTGAACGGCTTTACCCTGCATGACGGGGTGCGGGCCGTGGTGTTGAACGGTGATTTTGGCTGGTCCCGGAACGGTGCAGAGGTCCACATTATCCAGGATGCAAGGCTGTGGCAGGCGGGCGGACGCGTGGTCGGGCGCAACCCGTTTGGGGATGCGGTCGCGATCCAATGTTCGAACGATTGCCAGATGTGGCTGCAGGACATGCGCGCCGATGCGGATGGGTCGGCGGTGAACGATGCAGTGCGGGCCAACGGCGGGGCTGTCTTTGCCCGTGGCCTGACGGTGGTGGCCGGCAGCATCAACCCCTATTCGGAGGGGTCGGTGACGACGTTCTGACAAAAGGGGCCATCGCCCGCATCGGGCGGTGGCTTCGGTGCCAGTGAAAAAGCAGCATGAGGCCTGCGTAGAGACTGGTTCCGGCCAATATCTGCATGGCAAGCGATGTGGGGGGCAAGGTCTGCAGCAGGGCGCACATCGCGGTGGCGGCCAGCAGCGGCGGCACGGTGGGTGCAAGTGTCGCCAGTGGCAGCGCAAAGGCCCCGAGGGCGTGTCTGACAAACCACAGATTGGCGAGCAGGGCGGCGGTGGTCAGGGCTACGGCGCTTGTCGTGGCTGAAACGGTCAGGGCGGGCAGGATCAACAGTATGCTAAGGCCCAGCGTGGCCGCTTCGCGTTTCAGAACGAGGGCGAGGTGCCCTTGGGCCGTGAGCGCCTGCACCAGGGGCATAGTCAGAGCCGTGAGCAACCCGGCGCCGCAAAGCGCTTGCAGCACGGGGGCGGCGGCGAGGGCTTGGGCCGGGCCGACGGCCAAAGCGAGCAGGGGAAGGGTGGCCATGGCTGTGCCACCCCAGATCCACGCACCCAGAAGGGCACTGCGGTGGAGGTGTTGGCGCAGGCCATCGCTCAGATTGCCCGTTGTCCTGAGTTGGGGCAGGGCGATGTAGCGCAGGGGCGAGGTGGTCACCGCCTCGATCAGGTCGAGCATGCGGGAGGCAATCTGGAACGCGCCAGCGGCGACGGGGCCAAGGGCCAGACCGATGGCCAGTTGCGCGAGCGGAATCTGCCCGGTGGTGAGCAGGACGCGCCCCAGCAGCGGAGCGGCAGTGGGCCAAATGGTGCGGAGCGACGACAGGGCCGCCACTTGCGGACGCCAGCGCGCCAGTCGCAGCGATACAAGGGCGGTCAGGGTGGCGTTGGCAATCGCAAAGGCCACGAGTGCCCATGGGCCTGCGCCGGAGGCCAGTAGGCTGAGGGCCAGCCCGGCGGCACCGCTTTGGATGACGAGGGTGCGCAGGGCCAGGGCGCGGATGGCGAGAGACTGGCGCAGGACCCCTTCGGCTACCGCGCCAAGGCTGTGGCACAGGGGAATGACGCTGAGCGCCAGTAGCAACGGGCTGAAGATTGCGCCGAGGGTTGCAAAGAGCGCGGTAAAGCCCAGACCACCCAGCAGAGAGAGCGTGAAGAGGGCCGCGCGTTTGTCGGGGTCGAGTACGATGACGGCATCGCCAATTCCGGCCTTATGCAGACCCTGTACAAGGCGAATTGGGGCAAATGCGATGGCGAAGAGCCCCAGGGCTTCGAGCCCGAGGGCGCGGGCCGCCACGATGAACAGCAGGGCGTTGATGCCCACGCGCGACCAGCTGAGCACAAAGGACCACGCGCGCGCTGTCATGCCGCCATCCTGCGTGGGGTCGTCGCCAGTGCGCGCAGCATGGGCCGTTCGACCCACAGATAGGTGAGCAGGCCCACGGCCAGCGCCAGTGCTGTCACGATGCCGACATAGGTGACCGCGCCCCAGACCGTGGCGGGCAGCACTGGCACAAGCAGGAGCGTGGCACCGCGCAGCACAAACCGGTGCGACAGGTAAAGCGCGTAGGAGGCGTCGCCCCAGATCATTCCCGGCAGGCGGCCCATGGGGCAGAGCAGTGTGCCACTGGCGACGATCAGGGTGGCGGGCAGACCTGCGGCAAGCCAGCGGGGCAGGGCGGTCATGTCGAGCAGGATGAGCAGCGCCAGACCGGCGCAGAGTCCTTTGATGCAGAGCGGGATATGGGGGGCGTGCCAGCCGCGCAGCCAGAGTTTGCCAAGCGCCACGCCCATCAGAAATTCCAGGATCAGCGGGTCGGTCCATGTGATCAGGGGCGCACTGGACAGCGGCAGCAATGCGCCGGTGAAGCAAAGCGTGGTCATCAGCGCGGCCAGAGCCATGAAAGGACGGGGCAGGGCCAGGCAGAGGGCGGCGAGCGCGTAAAAGAACATCTCGTAATTCAGGGTCCAGCCCAAGGACAGGACGGGGGCGATGCGCCCGTCTGCCCGCTCAAAGGGGAGGAAGGCGTAGGAGTTGAGAATTTGGGCGGGGTCAAGCGATGTGTCCTTGGCCCCGCCGGGGATCAGGATGAGGGTGGCGACCATGAGGGTTGTGAATAGCCAATAGAGCGGGACCACGCGCAGGATGCGCCGCCACAGGAATGGGCCGGGCTGGCCGAGGAAGCGGGTGGCGGAGAGTGTGATCACAAAGCCGGAGATGACAAAGAAGAGATCGACGCCGCGGGTCCAAGGGATCGCGTCACCGGGGACGGAGAGGGCGAAGTAATGCTCGGCCTCGGCCAGGACATGGCCGACCAGCACCATGATCGCGGCCAGCGCGCGCAGAAGCTGGAGGCCAGGGAGTTTAGGCATGTGTGACCTTTGGTAAAGTCGCAAAAAAGCCTTTGTTGGGCTCTGATCGGCGACGGGTCGACAGGTGCAACACCACGGCAAGCAGAGCGGCCGAGAAGTAGAAATTCTGGTGCAGGAAATAGACGGAGTGCGCCGAAAACAGCATGGCGGCTCCGATCTGGGCATAGATGGCGGCCCATGTGAGGGATATGCGGGCGCGTGCGAAGATGCGGCGCAACACAAAGCCCATAAGCGCCAGGAACAGGGCCCCGCCAATGGGGCCATAGTCGACAAAAGCGGCGGTGAAGATCGGGAATTCTCCGCCCCCGATGACGGGATCGAGCGCATCGAGCCGGGGGGCGAGCAGGGTCAGGAAATAGCCGTCTGTGAAGGTGAGGAACATCACCCCTTCGAGCGTGGTGCCGCCCAGCGTGTGCGGGATGGGCCGGGTCAGGGGCGCAAAGCCGTTGAACATGTCGTTGACCACATAGAAGGCCAGTTTTTGCCAGGCGATGTCGAGGGCGGAGCGGTCGAGGGTCGGGTTGGTGATGGCTTCACGCGCGGCCCAGAGGCCGAAAAAGAGCGTCACCACAACGCCGATCCAGTAGAGGCCAAAGACGCGGCCCCGCACCAGGCAGGCCATCAGGTAGGCGCTGAGCATCAATTGCAGGAGCAGCAGGCGCTGGCTCATCACGATGGGCAGGACCATGAGGGCGGCGGTGTTGATGCCCAGCGTGGCGAGCATCAGCCAGCGGGTGCGACCGCGCAATTGACCGGTCGCAAGCAGCCCCGCGGCGAGGCTCGCCGTGGCGGGGAGGGCGGCATAGAACAGGCGCATACCGGTAAAGAGCTTGTTTTCGAGCATCAGGTCGCGGGTGGTGAGACTGTCCACGTAAGCCGCCGCGACCAGTTGCATCAGTCCACCCAGCTTGGCCGCCGAGGTGGCGATCCAGAGGCCCGTCACGGCGAGCAGCAGGAGGTTGGCGAGAAAGGTCAGGCGGGCGGCACGCGCGAGGTCGGGCCGGGGGCCAGGTGCCGTAGGGGTGGGGCGGGTGACGCGGGCGGCGAGATCGCCCACCAGATAGGCCAGGAACCCGATGGCGACCCAGGCGAGGCCGGTCAAACCGAAGACATCCGTGCTGATCCCCTCGCGCGCGATGAAGGTCTGGACCATGTCGAGGTCATCCAGATGCGCGAGGGTGAGGACCGTGACGATCCCTGCAAGCGCCCAGCACAGGCACAGCAGGGACAGGGGCGACAGAGACCGGGTCATGCGGCGGCGCGGTGGCCCAGCACGGCGGTGTGGATCGCAAGGTCGGGGGCGCAGAGCCGTTCGATGGCGGGGCGCAGCCGGTCGGGCACGGTGGTGGGTACCGGGGCGACGTTGCGGCGCCAGGGCAGCAGCGGGGCCTGGGCCACGCGGCGCAGTCCGCGGGCGCAGCCTTCGGGATCGGACAGGTCTGCCACCAGGTCAAAACGGGCGAGATTGGCGATGGCGCTGCGGATCAGCGCGCTGGGATCCCGCGCCTGTGCCTGGCTGTGGCCCGCAAAGTAGAACAGGTATTGCGACCCGATGTGCAGCGCCTCAGAAGTTTCGAGAAAGCCTGCGAGCGTGTCGGGGCGGTCCGGGTCGGGATGTTTGCGTTGCAGGTAGTGGTAGTGCGACACAAAGCGTTCGACGGGATCGCGCAGCACGGTCACGAACCGGTAGCCGCGCGCGGCCCCGCGGTGCAGGTTCGGGTCATATTGCACATGGCCTGTGATCAGCCGCTTGCCCTGGGCCACCAGCGCGTGCAGTTCGCTGCGCCGCTGCGCGTAGTCATCGGTGATGCGTGCCATGCCTGAAAGCTGCGTGTCGCCCTGACCAAGGGTGATCACCCCATGCGAGGCGAGATAGCGCAACCGCAGCGCCGCGCTGACGCTGGAACCGCCACATTTGGGCACGTGGATGTAGATCACACGGGGCATGGTGTTGTCCTTTGTTCCGGGAAAATCGGGTTTCCGCGCTGGCGTTAGTCTTTTGGTAAGGGTCGCACGCGATGGTTAACGGGCGCTTAACGCGACAGGTCTCATCAGGGAGCGCCTATGCATATCGTCCATGTCGTCACCCGGCTGCTGCGGGCCGGGTCCGAGGAAAACACCGTCGAGACCTGCCGCTGGCAAGCCGCGGCGGGGCATCGCGTGACGCTGGTGCACGGTGTCGCGCATGACCCTTATTGGGAGGGGCATCTGCCCCCCGGGGTCACCCGCATCGCGGTGCCTGACATGGTTCATCCGGTGCATCCCGTGCAGGACCGGCGCGCGGTCACCGCCCTGCGCCGACTTTACCGCGATCTGGCCCCCGATGTTATTCACACCCATCAAAGCAAGGCGGGCATTCTGGGCCGCATGGCCGCGCGTGCGGTGCCGGGGGCGCTGGTGGTGCACGGTGTTCACATCGTGCCGTTCGAGGGTGTAACCGCGGCCCGGCGTGCGCTGTATATTGCGGCGGAGCGGATGGTGGCGCGGCACACCGATCTGTTCATCGGGGTGACCCGGGCCGTCGGGCGTGCCTATGTGGAGGCGGGGATCGCGCGGCCCGCTCAGGTGTGCTGCGTGCGCTCGGGCATGGATCTCGACCGGTTTCGCGCACCTGCCCCGCCAGCGGATTGGCGGGGGTTGCTGGGGCTGGCGCAGGGGGCTGCCAAGCCGCGTGTTGTCCTGATGATGGCGGCGTTTGAACCGCGCAAGCGGCACCTGGACTTCTTGCAATCCTTTGCCAAGGTCGTGCAGCGGGTGCCGGATGCAGTGCTGTTGTTGGCCGGGGCCGGACCCGAAGAGGGCCGCGTGCGGTCCGCGGTGACCGGGTTGGGCCTGCAGCATCGTGTGGTGTTCTGTGGCCATCGGCCCGACCCCGAGGCGCTGTTTGCGCTGGCTGATCTTTCGGTGCTGACCTCGGAACGCGAGGGCTTGCCGCGCGTAGTGGTGCAGTCGCTGGCCGCGGGCTGTCCGGCGCTGGTGCAGCATCTGCCGGGGTTGGAGGAACTGGTGCACCACGGGGACAACGGCTGGATTGCTGCGCCCGACGATATGGACGGCACGGCGCGTCAGGTCTGTGCGCTGATCGCGCAACCCGAGGCGTTGGCGCACTTAAGACAGGGTGCGCTGGAGACCGATCTGAGCGCATGGGCACTGGACGCATTGGGCGCGCAGACCACGGCGCTTTATGAGATGTACAGGGCGGGGGACAGCCTGCGCCGGGTGCCTGCATGACGCTTTACGTCAATGGGCGCTTTCTGACGCAGCCCCTTTCGGGGGTGCAGCGCTATGCGCGCGAGCTTCTTGGCGCGTTCGACACGCTGCTGGCGCAGGACCCGCAGCCGGTCGAGGTGCTGGCGCCGCACCCTGTCACCGTGCCCGATTGGAGGGTGTTGCGGGTGCGTGTGGTCCGGGGCGGGCAGGGGCATCTGTGGGAACAGGGCGCGCTGGCGCGGGCGGCGCAGGGGGGCACTTTGTTGTCGCTGGGCAATTCGGGCCCGTTGTGGCACCGCGATCATGTGCTGTGCCTGCACGATGCGAACCTTTACGAGATTCCGGAGGCCTTTGCGTTCCGCTATCGGGTGGCGCACCGGTTGTTGCGCCCGCGGCTGGCCCGGCGCGCGCGCTTACTTTTGACGGTCAGCCGCCATTCCGCGCAGGCGCTGTCGCATCATCTGGGCGTGCCTGCGGCGCGCTTTCACATCCTGTCCAACAGTGCCGAGCATGTGTTGCGCTGGCCGGCGCGGGCGGATGTGCCCGCGCAGTATGGTCTGACGTCCGGGGGGTACCTGCTGACGGTGGGCAATCAGAGCCCGAACAAAAACGTGGCGGCCTTGATCGCCGCCCATGGGCAGGCCGGGGAGGCGGTACCGCCGCTTGTCTGTGTGGGGGGTGCTGTGTCGGGGGTTGCCGCGACGGGACTGGGCCGGAGCAGCCGTGTGCGCCTGCTGGGCCGGGTGCCCGATGCCGATCTGCGGGGCCTTTACGAAGGGGCGGCGGGGTTTGTCTTTCCCTCGCTTTACGAGGGGTTTGGCATTCCACCGCTTGAGGCGATGCAGCTGGGTGTGCCCGTGCTCTGCGCCCGGTCGGGAGCCATGCCTGAGGTGCTGGGGCAGGGGCCGCAATGGTTTGATCCGCGTGATGAGACGGATATGGTGGCGGCCTTGCAGCGCTTTGCCCGGCTGTCACAGACCGACCGGGAGGCCATGCGCGTGATGGGGCGGGCCGTGGCGGCGCAGTATCGCTGGCGCGGCACAGCCGAGCGGTTGCAGGGAGTCGTGCTGGGACATGTGCAGGCGCGGCCGCCTAGCCGTGCCAGTGTCGTGTGACGTTGATGGCGTCGAACGCGGTGTCAGAGGACAGGATCGGCAACTGGTCCCGGCGCGCGATGGCGGCGATCATCCGGTCAAACGGATCGCGGTGGGGCCAGTCCAGCATGGCGGCCGCCATGGCGCTGTCGGCTGTGAGGGGCAGCAGGTCGTATCCGTCGGTCACAGCGCGGTCTTCAAGGGTTTGAACGTGGGCTGACATCTCGGGCCATTTGCCCAGCCGTACCTTTTGTCCGATTTCGTAGAATGTGATGGCCGAGACCGACAGGCGGGTGGCGCCTGCCATCAGAGCGCGGGTGTGAGCGGGAAGCCTGGCATCGTCCGTAAGCGCCATGGCAAAGGCGTTTGTGTCGAGCAGATAGCCCGTCATTCCCCGTCCCAAAGATCGAGGTCATTGCCGTCAATCGGGGCGAGGAACTCGTCCGGCGGCGGCGCGACGACGCCCTTGAGGCTGCCAAGGCGGACTTTGCCGTGCCGTGCTGGGATCAGTTCAGCGGCAGGGACGCCGTGGCGTGTGATGATCACACGCTCACCCCGGCTGACGCGTTCGAGCAGTTTGGACAGGTTTGTCTTGGCTTCGTGCACGGAGGCTTGCATGTCAGATCTCAAATATAGCTAAGCTATAGCTAAGTCTAAATCTTGTTCCTGTCAACGTCCCGTGGGTCGGACCAATACCAGCGCCGTGCGCGAAATCAGCGACAGGTCCTGCCACAGCCCGAGGCGCAGCGCATAGGTCTGGTCCAGTTGCAACCGCTCGGCATAGCAGCCATTGGCACGGCCCATGACTTGCCAGAGGCCCGTCACCCCCGGTTTGAGGCTCAGATAGAGCGGGGCCTGCGGACCGTAGCGGTCAAGCTCCGGCGCGGTGACAGGGCGGGGGCCCACAAGGCTCATATCGCCGCGCAACACGTTCCAGATCTGGGGCAGCTCATCCAGGCTGGTGCGGCGCAGGAGGCGCCCCAGCCGTGTCACCCTTGGGTCCTGGGTCAGTTTCTGGGTCGCGGCCCATTCGGCGGCGGCGTGCGGGTCGGTGTCGAGGTAGTGACGCAACCGGGCCTCGGCGTCGGGGACCATTGTGCGCAGTTTCCAGCAGGCAAAGCGGCGCCCGTGCTGGCCGATGCGGGTGTGTGAAAACAGCCCCAGGCCACCGTCAAGGCGCACGACACCCCACAAAAGCGCAATCAGCGGCGCGAGGATGGGCAGCAGGGTCAGGGCGAGGATCAGGTCGAGGGCACGTTTGCCGTAGCGGGCGTAGTAGCGGCGGGCCAGGGGACCCTTGTGGATCAGATGCGGGGAGGACTGAAGGTCCAGATGCGCCATGGGCGGGCTCCGTCATGTGATCCCACCCACATGTTCGGTAACCCCTTTTTAACCGTGACGGTGCTTAACAGGACGTAAACAAATCGCCAAAAATTGGCGGAAATCGCGCGCGATGTGATACAAGCCTACTGCGCCGGGGCCAGGCCGGTGTTTTGGGCTTGCCCCACATCCACCGCCACACGGGTCCGGCCCACGCGAAATTCGTCGTAATAGACGATCAGATCAGGGCGCGGTGCGTTGTCCGTCGCGCGGGCCCATCGCTGGGTCCAGGACGAAAAGATGCCGCGGCGGTGGTGCGGTTGGCGACGCGAGGCGGCGCTGTCGGCACTGACCAGCGGCCCGAAGTAGTTGCAGACCAGCCGGTTGTTCACCCAGATGCGCAGGTAGCCGTCGTTGCCAGTGCTGAAGTTGGTGTTCACGGTGATGTCGGTCCACTGGCCGCGCCGTTCGGTCAGGTCGAACAGGCGGCACACATAGCCGTTGTTCTGCGCCGCGCCCCAGCCCCGCGCGGTGGCGATGTCGTCCAGGTGCACCACCAGGTCGCCCGTTGTGGTGTTGGGTCCGACACAGACGTTCGGAGAACAGCGTTCGAAATTTCCCTCATCCTTGCCCAGCTGGATAAAGCGGATGATGGGCCGGTTCTTGCCGCCCATGGTCCACTGACCAAAGACAAGGCGCAAGGAGTTTTCCTGACGAAAGGACGGGACGTTGACGTTATAAAAGCTCCAGCTGTACCAGATGTCGCGTCCAATGCGCGCGGGGTTGTTGTCCGGGTCCATCGCGATCTCGGCCCGGGCGCGGGGGGCACCGCAATCGCTGCCACCGCAATCGCCATCGCGCAGTTCGAACCGTTCCGAAAACTGTCCGCGGCGCACCGGATCGCCGGTGGCGGCCAGCCCGATCCGAAAATTGTGTCGCGCCGGGCTGAACAGACGGCTGTATCCTGCGGGCGTGCCAAAGACGGTCTGTTCGACTGCACGCGCCTGCTGGCGCTCGGGGTTGGTCGCCTCGCAGCCGCACAAGACGGTCAAAGCGATCAGTGCCGCCCAGTGTTTGATGCCCTGCATCGCCTGTTTCCTCGTCTCACGCGAGTTTTGAGTCCGTTGAAATATGGCCTTTTCTGGCCGTCCAACCGCCGCTTTGAGGCAGAGATAAACCATTAATATGGCGAAAAAAAGGAATTGGTCGAAATACGTGACCAATATACCACAAGGACCCCGATTTAACCCAATTGGCAGAACGCTGCCCTTGGTGCGGGCAGGGCGCTTCGGCATATTTACGCTCAATGACAAGGCCGCACTTCAACAATCGCGGCACAACTTGAGGCAGTACAAGATGGCAAAGATTAGCGTCTTTGGCATCGGCTATGTGGGCGTCGTTTCCGCAGCGTGTTTGGCACGCGACGGGCATGATGTGATCGCAGTCGATGTCGATCCGGGAAAAATCCAGGCAATCAACGCGGGCCAAAGCCCGATTGTGGAAGAGGGCATTGACGAACTCGTTGCCGAGGTCGTGGCCGCAGGCAAGCTGCGCGCCACAAGCGACTTCCGGCAGGCGGTGCTCGACAGCGACGCGTCGTTCATCTGCGTGGGCACGCCGTCCGCTCCTGACGGGTCGGTCGGTCTGAAATACGTCACGTCCGTGTGCGACAGCATCGGTGCTGCGTTGCGCGACAAGCCGACCCACCACGCGGTGGTTGTGCGGTCGACAATCGTGCCTGGCTCGACCGAGGATGCGTGCATCCCGGCGCTGGAAGACGCATCCGGCAAGAAGGCTGGCGTGGACTTCGGCGTCGGTTACTATCCCGAGTTCCTGCGCGAAAGCACGGCGATTGCCGACTACTATGATCCCGGTCTGATCGTGTTCGGGTATCTGGACGAAGGCACACGTGACATCCTGCACGGGCTGAACAAGGATCTGCCCTGCGAGATTCACCAGGTCGACATCCGCACCGCGGAAATGGTCAAGTACACCTCCAATACTTGGCGCGCGGTCAAGGTGACCTTTGCCAACGAAATCGGCAACATCGCCAAGGCCAGCGGGATCGACGGCCAGACGGTCATGGAAATCCTGTGCTCGGACGACAAGATCGCGATGAGCCCGTACTTCATGCGGCCCGGCTTTGCCTTTGGCGGCTCGTGCCTGCCCAAGGACGTGCGGGCGCTGCGCTATCTGGCCGAAAGCACCCGCACCCCGCATCACATGCTGAGCGCGGTGCTGGCGGCGAACGAGTCGCAGATCGCCAAGGCCGAGCAGATGGTCATCGACAGCGGCACCAAGAAGGTGGGTTTTGTCGGCATCTCGTTCAAACCCGGTACGGATGACTTGCGTGAAAGCCCGCTGATCTCTCTCGCGGCGCGGCTGATCGACAAGGGCGTGGATGTGAACATCTATGACCCGTTTGTGCAGGAGGCCTATGACACCGGCACACCCGGTGCGGGCCGCGGCAACGAAGAGGTGCCGGACCTTGAGGCGCGGATGGTTGCCGACCTTGATGCGCTGATCGAAAGTTCGGGCACCGTGCTGGTCGGCAACTTCTACCGCGACACGATTGAGCGGCTGAAGAAGGCGGCCAAGGACCGGCCCGTGGTGGACCTGACGCGGATGGGTCGCGAGATGACCTCGGGCAGTCACTACCAGGGCATCTGCTGGTAAGCCGGAAAGCGTGATGCTGTTGCTTGTCACCCATATCGCTTACTTCTCGGTGGCCTTTCTGCTGCTGTGCATTGTCCCCCAGGGGTTCCTGGGGGACATGCAGGGCGCGCAAGGGGCGGTCATCGTGATCGGCGTGCTGGGCATGTGGCGCTACAGCTGGGCCATGTTGAACTTCAGCCGCGCGCTGTATTTCAAGCGGCTGGTCTATCCGCGCTGGCGCAAGCGGCGTGATGCGCGGTTTGCGCAATCGACGGCGCGGCATCACTGCTATTTCATGGTCACCACCTATATGGTAGATCAGGACACGACGCTGCCGGTGTACCGCTCGATCTTCAAGGCAGCGATGGCGGCACGCGACGGGGCGACGATTGTCGCTTCGGTCGTCGATGGCATGGACGACCGGCTGATCCGCGACATCTATCGCGCAATGGGCTGCGATCCCCAGCATGTGACGCTGGTCATTGATCGCATCAAGTCGAACGGCAAGCGCGACGCGATGAGCCAGGCGCTGCGCATCCTCGCCAGCTTCTCGCCCACGCATAACGATATCATGGTGTTCGTCGATGGCGACACGCTGGTGCCCGAAGACATCTGGGCGCGGTCTGCGCCCGTGTTCACCGACCCCAGAACCGGGGCGCTGACCACGGACGAGGCAGCGATTATCGATGACGACGGGCTGTTCAAGGACTGGTTCGACCTGCGCTTTCACCAACGGCAGGTGATGATGTGTTCCATGGGCCTGTCGAACCGGGTGCTGACCCTGACGGGCCGGATGAGCGTATTCCGCGCCGATCTGGCGACCGACCCGAGTTTCGTACGCGCGGTCGGGCAGGATTACCTGGATCACTGGCGTCTGGGCCGCGTGAACTTCCTGACCGGCGACGACAAGTCGACCTGGTACTGGCTGCTGAGCCGCGGGTTCGAAACGGCCTATCTGCCCGATGTACAAAGCCGCAGCTATGAAACACAACCGCGTGATACGTTCTTTGACAGCGCCAAGACGCTGATGGTCCGTTGGTTCGGCAACATGATGCGCACCAACGGGCGCGCGATTGCCCGCGGCCCGCGCGACATGGGCTTTTTTACGTGGTGGTCGATCCTGGACCAGCGGGTCAGCTGTTGGACCACGATGGTTGGACCGATTTCGGTCATTATCACGGCGCTGATCTACACGCCAATCGTCATCCCGCTGTACCTGAGCTGGGTGATGCTGACGCGCTATGTGTTCTGCGCCTATATCGCCGGCTTCAACCGCAGTTGGTTCCCAGTGACACACCCGTTCATCCTGTATTTCGGGCAGGTGACGGGGGCGATGATCAAGACCTTTGTCCTGTTCCGCCTCGACCGTCAGAAGTGGACCCGTCAGGGCGCTGGCAGCAGCGGCCCCGCACTCGCCTTTTACGACCGATTGAAGATGATGGAGAGCACGGCCTATCAGGGCCTCGCCTATGTCTGGCTGACGCTCGCCATCATGTTTCTGAACACGCTGGAGTAGGTTGATCTGATGATGGAAGCCACCCAACCCGCACATGTGCCCCCCGGCTTCGGCCTGGAGAATGAGCATCCGATGCTCACCATGCCCTTTTCGCTGCGCCTGTTCGGCCAGCGGATCGAAGGCAAGCGCATTTCGGTGACCGAGATCGAAGTGGCTGTGCCGCGCGGCACCATGGCGCCCGGCACGCGCGACATCGCCACGCTGGTGTTCCCGTTCGAAGATTTCGCAATCACGCTGGCTGCACAGGTGACCGTCACCGAACGCGGGGATGAGGGCACCACCGTCCTGCTTTTTGCCGAGCCGACGGGCGCACATTTGGCGCAATTGCGCTACATTATCAACAGCTTCATTGCGGGCGACGTGATCACGCTCAAGGGGATGATGGCTTATTCCGGGCCGACCCAGCCCAAGACGCCAAAGCCCGCCAGCGAAAAGCGCATGCGCGACCGTATCCGATCCATCTTTGTCGCGCTGGTGTCGGTGTCGGTGGCGCTGGTCGCCGCGGCGGTGGTGTTTTCCCGCTACACCACCGCCTATGAGCTTTATCCTGTTTTTGTTGAGCCTGCGGGCCTGAACATGCAGGCCACCGTGGCGGGTCAGGTGACGTATCTGAACCCCGAGGCGGGGGCGGGCGAGGTGGCCTTTACCATCGCGTCCAACACAGGTGACGTGCTCAGCTTCCAGATGCCGCGCGCGGGTGACGTGCATGTCGCCACAAACATCTTCGAAGGCGCAACTGTCCTTCCGGATGACTTAATTTTGACAGTATTGGAAAATAACCCTTCGTTAAGGTTAACGACTTTGATCAGCATCGAAGGGCTGACGCGGGCCTTGCAGGGAGACCCTGCAGTGATCGAGTTGACGGATGGGCGCGAAGTGCCTGTCACCGTCAACCTCCGGGACACCACCCGGGCCGCCGCATTGCGAGGAGAGCTGTTCGTTCCCGTTGACCTGACGGCGCCCGAAGGCAGTCTGGGGCCGTCCGACCAGAACATGTCGGCGCGTTTGCGGTTGTCCAAAACTCCGCTTGGCGTGCTCGGCCTGCGCCAGGAGAGCGGACAATGACACGGATCACACCACTGATCATTTGCGGCGGCAACGGCACCCGGCTTTGGCCGATCTCGCGCAAGCATTCGCCCAAGCAGTTCCAGCGCATCGGTGGCCCCGACAGTATGACATTTTTCCAGGCCGCCGTGCAGCGCCACCGCGCGCCGGTGTTCAATGATCCGGTGATCGTCACGGGCCGTATCCACGAAGGCACCGTGCGCAAGCAGCTGCAAGAGCTTCAGGTGCGCGCCCGCATCATCTGCGAGCCGATGGGCCGCAACACCGGCCCCGCCGTTCTGGCCGCGGCCGAGGTGATGCTGGCCGAAGACCCTGACACTATCTTTGTCGTGGTGCCCGCCGACCACGTGATTCAGGGCGATCTCGCCACTCCGATGACCGCGTGCCTGCCTGCTGCGCGGGCGGGTCACATCGTGACCTTCGGCATCGTGCCGCGTTACCCCGAAGAAGGCTTTGGCTATATCGTCGATGGGGGTGCGATGCCTGGACAGGATGTCGTCCGTCAGGTGGACCGCTTTGTCGAAAAGCCTCCTGTGATGGAAGCCGCGCGCCTGATCGAAGAGGGCGGCGTTTACTGGGCTTCGGGTATCTCGATGTTCAGCGCCGAGACAATCCGCACTGAATACCTGGCCTTCGACCCCGACACCGCAAACCATGTCGCCCAATCCGTGCAAAACGCGCGCCTGGACGAGGGCACGCTGCATCTCGCCTCGGGCGATTTTGGCGAGGCGACCAGCCTGCCCACCGAAAGCGCCGTGTTCGAGCGTACCGACCGCATCGCGCTCGCCCCGCTCGACGTCACATGGGACGACGTGGGCAGCTGGAAGGCGATGTACGGGATTTCCAAGGCCGACCAGTTCGGCAACGTGCTGCAGGGCGACGTGATCGCCAAGGATGCGCAGAACACTATGGTACGCGCCGACAGTCGTTTGGTCTCCGTTGTGGGCCTGTCCGACGTGATCGTGATCGACACCGAAGACGCGCTGCTGATCACCCGCATGGATCAGACGCAGGACGTCAAGGCCATCGTGGATGAGCTGAAAAAGACCAGCCGCCCCGAGACCGAGCGCCATCAGGAGGCCAAGCCCGCCATGGTGCCGATGGTCGACCAAAAGAAAGTGTCGGCGCTGGCGCAAAGCGAGAATTATCAGGTCGGTGCCGCGGAGATTGCAGTGGGCCGCGCCATGACGCTGGAACCGGGCGACGCGCGTCAGGCGCTTGTTGTGCGCGGGCGTCTGCACGCGCAGGGCCCGGCATGGCAGAAAACGGTGGGCGATGGCGGGCGGATCTATACCGACCCGACGGGCCCGATCACCATCACCAACCTGTCGGACGAACCCGCTGAACTGCTGTTCGTCACGCTGGCCTCGCCCGACTTCCAGCCCAAAGCGCTGGGGCGAATTGTCAATGGCTAGGGGCACCCGCCCGATAACGGCTGCGCTGGCAGCCCTGGCGGTGTGCATGGCACCGCACACCGCGCTTGGGGATCTGAGCGCGGTTGATCTGCCCGACATGCGCCGGGCGTTGACCACGCTTAAGGCCGATCTGGCCACCGACCCCGACGCTGTGCGCAATATCGAAACCTTGTGGCACAGCCTCCCCATCGATGGGGCCAAGCCCGCGCCCGCGGCGCAAAGCCCCTTTGGCACAACCACCGCACCCGCCACACCAGTTGCGCCGACACCGGCCCCGCTTGCGCCCTCCGGCGCGTTCTTTGTCGGGGCGGCCCCGTCCGTGGCCGTGGCCCCGCAGGCCCCCGCCGCCGCCCTTGGTGTGTGGGCTGAGACCCCCGGCCACGCGACAGCGCAGGATGTGGGTCTGACAGATTTCCGCATCATGCTGGCTGCGCTGGCACAGGCCTATACCGGCAAGAACAACCAGGCCGTGATCAACGCCCAAGGCCCCCGTGGCGCGGTTGCGATCTCGGTCCGGTCGGGCACGGTGGGGCTCACCGATCTGCAAGCCTATTCCGCCTCGCTCGGCCACCCGCCGCGCCCCGATGGCACCCTGACCGCACCGGTGGTGATCTGGCCCGAGGCGACGCTGCGTCTGACCCCCGGCGACCGTCTTGGCCTTGCCCGTGACACCGGTGCGTTCCTGATGTCGATGGGCATGCTCGACGTCGACGGTGCCACGATCGAAGGGGCTGGCCCTGAGAATCCGCACACCCCCAGCTTTACCCCCTTTGTGACCGTGATGCAGGGCGGTTCGCTGGACATGCACGGCGCAACCCTGCGCGATCTGGGCTTTGGCCAGACCCCGAAATTCAGCGGCCTCTCTGTCGCGGGCAGCCTGATGAGCCGCGACCGCGGCTCTGTCCGGATCGAAGACAGCCTGTTTGAACGGCTCAAGGTCGTGTCCCTTGTCAGTACGCAAGCCCCCCGGATCATCGGGGCCACCTTTCGCGATGCACGCGACGCCGCGCTGCATCTGATGGATACGCCCGGGGCCGAGGTGCGGCGCACGCTCTTTGTCGGGCAATCGCCCACCAACGCCATCCGGGTTGATCAAGGATCGGCGCACACCGTGATCGAACGCAACATGTTTCTGGCGGGCGAACGCGTGGCCGTGCTGGTCGATGCCGGGTCTGACCACGTGCAGGTGCGCGGCAATCTGATCTGGCAACGGGCCGGGGCCGGGATCAAGTTCCTGCGCACCCGCTGCGGGTTGATCGAAGACAATCTGATCCTCGACAATCGCCAAAAGGGCGTCGAAGTGCGACGCAGCACCGGCACCGTGGTGCGCGACAATCTGATCGCGGGCAATCGCAGCGCGGGCATCTGGGTGTCTGCCCAGGCCGCCGCCGCGCAAACTGCGCTGAATGACAATATCCTGCACGGCAACGGGGCAGGGGTCTCTGCGGCCACCGGGGCTGAGATATTGATGCAGGGCAATGACTTTGCCAAACAGTTCCCGCGTCTTCTGGATGGCGACATCGCACCGCTGACTCGCCACGTGGCCATGGACCTTCAAGGCGACGTGGCGCTGCGCATCCGCGACGGGCAGGCAGCCACTGAACCCGCCGATCCCTTGTGTGGGAGCGCACTGTAGCATGGGCATCCTGCGGTTGGGCATACTCCTTTTCCTGTGCGGGACGGCGGCGGCTCTGGCCCAGGGCCGCGCGGTGATCCCGAACGTGATCGCCCCGTCGACCGAAGGGGTACAGATCTCGGTCAAGGTCACGCCGGGCCTGCGCAGCAGCAAGCGCCTGCGTAGCGCGGCGTTGCGCCAGGCCCGCACCGATCTGCACGCCGGTGACCCGGTCACAGCCACCGACCTGCGTGCACTGGCCGAGGCGGGCGACGGGCTTGCCGCCCAACGCTACGTGCGCGTGCTCGAAGCCTCTGGCACCGCTGACCCGTCCGACCTTGCCTATTTCTCAGCCGTTGCGGTGGGCACCGGCCGCGTCTGGACACTGGACACGATGGTGCGGGCCATGCACCAGCTTGATCCCGCGACGGAACCGCAGACGCGCATCAACAAGTACATAAGCGTGCTCTATCCCCACGCCTGGGCCGGGAACCCTCTGGCTTTGCAGGCCGTGATCGACTTCAACGGGGCAGGGCGGCTTTTCGGCCCGCTCAGCGACCGCACGCGCCAGCGCATCCTTGACCAAGCGCGCGCCCAGGATGACGGACGGCTCGAACTTGGGCTGGCCGTGGCCCTGCTCGAACGCGCCAACCCTGACGACACAATACAGGCCCGAGAACTTTTGCAACGTGCAGAAGCCTCGGAACATCTCGCGGTCAAAACGACCGCACAAAACCTTCTGCGCCGCATCACCGCGGTAACACCAGAAGGATAACCATAACGAAACCGGACAGCGCGGGGGACTTGCGATGACACCGGAGACGACAAGAGGCAGCAGAGACCGGACCACACGCCTTGCGCGCGTGGCCCTGTTGACCTGCGCTGGTATCTTTGCGGCGGGCACCGCCGTGGCACAATCGGCCTATGCGTGCCGTGGCCTTGACCGACACGCAGGCCTGCCTGCGGTAGAAGGGGCAGGGGGCATGTTCTTTGCCATCCAACCCGAATTGCAGGCGCATCACTCACTGGCCGATGGCACTATCGCGCAGATCGCAGCCCTTTCCGACGCGCTCGCCACTCGCGGCACCACGCTGGTGCTGATGCCGGTGCCAACCCGCGCGCAGGTGATGACCGACGCCCTGCCACCCATGGCGACCCATCTAGGCTACCAGGTCGATCTGGCCACCGCCGTCCACGATGACATGATGCGGCGGCTGACCGGCGCGGGCCTCACCGTGGCCGACGCGCTGCCCGGCCTGCGCGCCGCCGCGCGTGCGGGCAAACAACCGGTGCTGCAAACCGATCCGCGCCCCACGGCCGACGGCGTCCAGCACCTGGCCAAAGCAGTGGGCGCAGCGCTGCAAGACCACCCTGGCATGGAAGGTGCGGTGCGCGCCCGTTTCACCTCGACCCCGACGCAAGAGGTCACATTGCCTTCGCCCATGCGCGTGCAACTGCAACAGGCCTGCCAGTCCGAACTGCCGCAGGCCACCATCATGGCGTACACCACCGCACAGGTCGGGCAAAACGTGCTGCCCGCCTCAACCGGACCGATTGCCGCTACCGACCGGCTGGTGGTGCTGGGCAGCGATCTGACCGCCACAGCAGCGCTCAACCTGCCCGGCTTCCTGTCTGAGGCGACGGGCCTCGCGGCCCAAGGGTACGGTGTGCCGGGGGGCGGGGCGTTTGCGGCCATGTCCTCTTACCTGACCTCCGATGATTTTGCCGTCGCACCACCGCGTGTTCTGGTTTGGGAATGGCCGGTGACCGCATCCATGGCACAGCACGGCGCGCAGCCCATGGCTGAACTGATCGCTGCGGCGCACGGCCGCTGCACCCAAGCGCTGCCTTTGCGCCAAGTGGGCGACCAGCTTTTGGCCGATCTGCGTGCCGTGCCACAGCGGGCTGACGTCATGTTGGCCTTTGATCTGGGCGGACGCGCCGCGCGCCACGCACGTTTTCACCTGACCGGAGCCGACGGGTTGACACGCACGCGATCCATCTATCGCCACGACGGCCAGATCCTGACCGGGCGCTTCTTCCTGTCTCTGGCCGACATGGCCCCCGCTGGCCTGTCGCAGGTCGCCATCGAGACCGACAGCGCGCCGGGCTTGCAACCGCGCCTGAGCGTCTGTTTCTGAAGGGACATGCCGATGATCCGCCCCCTGGCTCTCGCCTCCGCCCTGACGCTCTGCCTCAGCCCGCTTGCGCAAGCTGCACCCCTTAAGCTCGACTTCCTGCCGCCAGACATCAGCGCCCGCGATGTCTGTGTGGCACCCGAAGCAATCCCCGGTGCCCGCGAGGCGGGTGCCCCGGCAACGCAGACAGTGTTGACAGACGCCGACCGGCTGACCTTCCTGCGCCGCGACATCCGCAACTATACGGCGGAGGACGCCAATCGCTTCTTTGATTTCGTCAATGTCCTGATCGACCGCCAGCGCGAGCTGGACGACACCTTCACTGCCGAAGACGCACTCTTTGCCCGCATCGACCTGATGTTGAGCGCAGGCCGCATCGACACGCTTGAGGATGAGGGGCTGGTTCCCACCTTGCTTGATCGCATAGCCGTCCTAACCAACAACCAGAAAGTGGCCCTGGCCCGGCTTTACACGGACGGCATCGGCGTGCCCGCGCAGCCGGAGCTTGCGCAAGAATTGATCCGCGACGCGGCCTATGGCGGCTCCGCGCCCGCGCTGCTGGAAATCGCGCGCATGCAGCAACAGGGCACTCTGGTCGAGGACTGGGACGCCCCGCTCGACCTGACCGTAACCATGGCCTTTGGCGGCATACTCGGGCCGTTGGACCGTGGCGTGTGCAACCGTGCGGGGCGCATTGCACAGGAATATCTGCGCGGTGATGTGGTGCAATCCAATCCGGCCCTCGCCCTTGCGTGGTTCCGCTTTGCCGCCGATCTGGGCGGGGCGGATGCCGCCTGGCGTGTGGTCGAATTCCAACTGAACGCCGACGGGGCGATCAAAGACAACCTTGAACTGCGCCGCTACTTGAAACAGGCCGTGCGGCTGGGGGTGGCTGTCGATGACACCGCCGCCGCGTCGCTCGTGTCCTCCGGCGCGGTGACCGAGGACGAACTGGCCGCCATGCTCGGCTTCAACCACGATCAGGACGCGCGCCGCACCCGCGCGGCCATCGCGCCACTTCTGCAATTGACCGTCAACATCGACGCCGAACACCCCGACGAAGACGGGCTGTACCTCGACTATCTGCGCGAGTTGGCTCAACTGCCGCAGGCGCCGGGCCGCGTGTTTGACCGCCTCGCCGCCGAAGTGCTGGTACGCCAGGGCCGCTGGGCCGGAGAGGCCGAAGCCCTGCCCCTGCTCGAAGAGGCCGTGCGCCGTAGTGACGGACCCGGAACGCGGCGCCTCGCCCGCATGTTGATGCGCCACCGCGATGATGCCGCAACTGTCGCCCGTGTCGATAGCCTGCTGTCCGAAGCGGTATCGCGCCATGGCCTGCCCGAGGCGATGCACGATCTCGACAGGCTTTACAGGTGTCAGGTCAACGATGCGCCTCGGGTGGATCGGGCTGACCACTGGGCCTCAGCCTATCGCGCCTCCGGTCACGGTGCTCAGGTCTTTTCCGCAGCCGACCTGCTGGCGCTTGCCCCCGGACGGGCTCCTGAATCCATCGCCCATATCCAGACGCTGGCGCTTGACGGGCGCGCGCAGATGCTCGCCTCGCAGGCGCAGCGCGTGCAGGCCAACCCGCTGGCCGCCGATCAGGCCCTGCGGTTCTGGGCCGCCCGGCTGAACCGCTCGGACAAGGCGCTGGAGGAGTTTGCCGAACTGGAATTCTCGCTTGCGACGACACCACAGGAACGCGACCTTGCCATCGAATTTTTTCGCCGCGTGCACCTGAACAACGGGGTCACCACAGCCCTCGATCTGGCCATCGCACTGGTCGAATACGACGGGCGCAACCCCGACGTCGCCGCCGAAATCGTGCGGCTGCTGACCATGGCGGGCAACCGCGGCGAAGGGGCCGCCATTCGCCTCCTGTCACGGCTGCGCGGCGACGGGGCCGCCACCTACGCCAGCTTTGCCGACGCCATCGAGGCGCGCGGCGACTTCCTCGCCATGATGTTCGCGATTCCCCATGTCACCCCAGCCAAGGCCGCCGACTATATCGACCGCGCCGTGTCGCTGATGAGCTGCAGCACCAAGGATGTCGAGGAACTGGCCGACGCCCACGCGATCCTGGGCGACGTGGCAGGCAGCTTTCAATGGCAGCAGATTGGCCTGACCTTGGATGGCGGGCATGTGCTGTCCAAGCTGCGACTTAGCGACGGACAGATGGGCTGGTACGAGCGTGGCGCCGCCCAGGATCCGGTCGCCCGCGCCACCCGCGACCTTGAGGAAGGCGACAACAGCGCGCTCATGCGTCTGGTGCGCCTGACGGCCAATCCCGACCTGCCCAGCTATGACGCCGCGGCGGCTTCCGATCACATGCTTGCCGCGATCCAGCGCAGCGACGACGCCTCGCTCGCCGGGCTGGCCGCGCTCTATCGCGCCGCACCCGAAGCGCTGCAAATCGCCGTCGACAAACGCATCGACATGGTGGCCGTCCTCACCCGCGCTGCGCAAGCGGGGGACCCCAACACCGCCTTTGCCCTCGCCGAACTGATCCGCGTGCGGGCCACCGCCCCGCAGGACCTGGCAACCGCACTCGACTGGTTCGAACGCGCAGCCGAGCAGGGCCACCGCGACGCGATGTATGAAACCGGCCACGCTCTGGGCTTCGGCATTGGCCGCGACGCAGATATCGACGCGGCGCAGGGCTGGCTCGCCCGTGCAGATGACGTGGGCCACCCGCAGGCCGAAGCACTATCGCGCCTGCTCAAACTGCAAGCGACACGATGATGCGCTGGCTGGTGGTCTGCGCTGCACTCTGCCCCGCGCCGCTCATGGCGGCTTGCCCTGACGTGCCGACGCCCGTGATCGACCTGCGCTTTGACAGCCGCTATGCCGACGATGACCCCACCCGCAGCACCATCGATGTCGAGGCCGAGGACGACGCCAAATCGGCCCTCGCCCCCGTCGACGACTTCATCTCCGACCTGACCCGCCGCACCGACAGCGCGCTCGCCGATCAGGACCGCGACGCCGCCACCTGCGTGCTCGCCGCCCTCGCAGAGTGGGCCGAGGCAGACGCCCTGTCGCAACTCGGCTCCGACACCGCCGAACTCACCATCGGCTCACGTCTTGCCGCCTTGGCCATCGTGGCGGCTCAGGTGCTGCCCGCAGGTGACGCGACCCATAGCACCACCGTGCGCGACTGGCTCAGCCGCCGCATGACCGACCAAATGACGTTCTGGGAAACCGCGCCCGACGGGGCCGCATCCGGCAACCTGCGCGCCTGGGCGGCGCTGGCCGGGGCAGGGACCGCGCTGATCACGGGCGATCCGGTGATCCGCGGCTGGTCCGCATGGTCGCTGACTTACGTCCTCTGCACCGCCGCCCCCGATGGCAGCCTACCGCAAGAGATGAGCCGCGCGCATCTCGCCCTGCACTACCAGCTACACGCAGTCGGTCCGCTGGTCGTAACCGCAGCCTTGCTCAACCGTCAGGGCGTGCCACTGTCCAACCGCTGCGATCAGGCGCTCGACCGCATCGTCGCCTTCACCCTGCGCGATGTGGACGCAGGCGGCACCGAAAGCGCCGCCCACGCCGGCGAAGCGCAAAGCGTGAGTGAAGGCTTGGCCGCAGTGCCCGATTTCCAGCTTGCTTGGGCCGAGGCTTGGCTCAGCCTGCGCGATGATCCCGAACTCAACACGGCCCTGACAGACCGCCGCCCGCTGAAATACACCAAACTGGGTGGGGATCAGACCCGACTTTGGTCGGAATAGGCTCTAAACCGCATAATAGTCCCGATACCATGCCACAAACCGCGCGATACCCTCGTCCACACTCACCTTGGGTGCATAGCCCGTCAGCGCCGTCAGCAGGCTGCTGTCGGCCCATGTGGCAGGCACATCACCGGGCTGTATCTCCATGAAATTCTTGTCCGCCGCGCGCCCAATCGCACGCTCAATCGCGGTGACGAACTCCATCAACTGGACCGGCTCGGAATTGCCTATATTGACCACGCGGTAAGGGGCCACTGGCGACAGACTGTCGCCCGCCGCAATCTGCGCCGGATTGTCCGGGCGCACCGGCGGCACATCAATCAAGCCGCGAATACCTGCCACCAGATCGTCGATATAGGTAAAGTCGCGCCGCATATTCCCGTGATTGTAAATGTCGATCGGATCGCCATTCAGGATCGCACGGGTGAATTTGAAATGCGCCATATCGGGCCGCCCCCACGGCCCATAGACCGTGAAAAACCGGAACATGCTGATCGGCAGATCGTAAAGATGCGCATAGGAATGCGCCATCGCCTCGGTCGCCTTCTTGGTGGCCGCATAAAACGACATCGGCAAATCGGCCTTGTGCCCCTCGGCATAGGGCATGTCGGCGTTTGCCCCGTACACGGATGAGGTCGACGCAAGCAGGAGATGCTGACACGGCGTCGCCCGAACCGCTTCCAACAGATTGAAGGTTCCGATCAGATTGGCATCGACATAAGATCGAGGATGATCAATCGAATATCGCACGCCCGCCTGTGCGGCCAGATGCACAACCACATCCGGCGCCTCTGTGGCCACCAGGTCATGCAGTACCCCTTCTGTCTCCAGCCGTTGATTGACAGTCCGGAACCCGGCACTTTGCAGCAACATCTGCTGCCGCCGTTCCTTTAGGGTCACGTCATAATAGTCAGTCAGCCCGTCAAAGCCGACCACCTCAAACCCGTCATCCAGCAACCGCTGACACAGGAAATAGCCGATGAACCCCGCCGACCCTGTGACCAGCGCCTTAGGCATCAGCCGTCCACGCGTCCCGGCCCACACTGTCATAAGCGATGAAGCCAGCGCGCTCAGCATCCTGCGCCGAATACACATTGCGCAGATCTGCCATGCGTGGGGTTGACATATTTTTGGCCAGCGCTGTCAGGTCCAGCGCTCGGAACTCATTCCACTCCGTGAGGATCACGACAAGGTCAGCCCCCGCCGCAGCCGCATAGGCATCCTCGACCCAGTCGACACCCGGCAACAGCGCCTCACCTTCGTGACGGCCCTGGGGGTCTGTCACCCGCACCTTGGCCCCGGCCCCGATTAACGCCGGCACAATGGTCAGGCTGGGCGCTTCGCGCATGTCATCGGTGTTTGGCTTAAAGGTGACGCCCAGCACCGCCACCGTTTTGCCCGCCAACCGCGCGTCGCACAGATCAAAGATCTTGTCGATCATTCGCCGCCGGACTTCCTCGTTGACCTTGATCACCGTCTCGGTGATCTGCATGGGCACCGCATGATCCTGCCCGATGCGCGCCAACGCCTTGGTATCCTTTGGAAAACACGATCCACCATAGCCCGGACCGGCATGCAGGAATTTGTTGCCGATCCGCCCATCCAAGCCCATACCCTTGCTCACCTGCTTGATGTCCGCGCCCGTGCGTTCACACAGCGCCGCAATTTCGTTGATGAATGTGATCTTGGTCGCCAGAAACGCGTTGGCGGCGTATTTGATCATCTCAGCGCTTTCAAGATCGGTGGTCACAATCGGAAAGTCTCGTAGGTAAAGCGGGCGATAGATATCGGCCATCACGTCGGCGGCACGGTCACTTTGCACGCCGACAATGACCCGGTCAGGCTTCATGAAGTCATCAATCGCCGCTCCTTCGCGCAGAAACTCGGGGTTGCTCGCCACATCAAAGGCCAGATCGGGATTGGTCGCGCGCACGACCTCTTTGACCCGTTGATTGGTTCCGACGGGCACCGTCGACTTGGTTACGATCACCACATAATCGCGCGCCATCTGCGCGATCTCGCGAGCGGCCTCCATCACAAAGGTCAGGTCCGCATGTCCGTCACCCCGCCGCGTCGGCGTGCCCACCGCAATGAAAATCGCCTCGGCACCGTCGATGGCACTGACCAGATCACCTGTGAACGACAAGCGCCCGGCCTCGACATTGCGCGCCATGAGCGCGTCAAGCCCGGGCTCGTAGATTGGCACGACACCTGCGTTCAGCTTCTCGATCTTCGTGGGGTCCTTGTCGACGCAGACCACATTGTGACCGAAATCCGAAAAGCACACACCCGACACAAGGCCAACATAGCCTGTTCCGATCACCGCGATTTTCATACACTCACTCCTTGGCGCCAATGCGCGCCGTTGTGGTCAAAAAAGCCCGCAAGACGCAAGGGCATTATCGCCCGCGCGCCTCATGTGATCGTGTCAAACGTGATGTCTCCGGGCGCAATGGTCGCCACCGTCAACCGTCCGGTCGCATAGGCTCCGGTGTCGATCGCGACCCGCCCCGCCCTGGTGTGCGGCTGGTCAACGATTGTGTGCCCGTGCACCACCCATACCCCGTCCGCGCGCGACTTGCGCATGAAATTCCGGTGCCCCCAGCGCAAGCACTGCTCGGACTGTTGCGCCATCGGCACCGCAGGGTCCGCGCCCGCATGCACCACCGCGACATTCCCGCTCTGCCACAGGCTTGGCAGTCCCTGCATCCACCCCAACAGCGCGGACCCCATGGCCTTTACCAACTGCTGCCGTGCCCCGCGCAAGGCACTGTCGTCGCTGGTCTCGCTCAGCCCGGCCACCCCGAAACTCGCCAGGGTCTGCAACCCGCCATGGCGCAGCCAGCGCGCCCCCGCCACCTCTGGCTGATCGATGAAATCCAGCATCATCTCCTCGTGGTTCCCCGCCAGGCACACCACATCGGGCCGCCCATTCAACATCCGCAACACCTCGGCGCTGTGATCCCCGCGGTCCACGTAATCGCCCACGCAGACCACCGGATGCGACGGCGCACTGTCAAGGAAGCGCTGCAACAGGTCGGCGCGCCCGTGCACATCGCCCACGACCATCACGGACCGCTCCGGCGCCACATGCGCCAGATCATCGCGCGCCCACCTACGTCCCAAAAGCCTGTTAAGCAAAGTCCCCGCCCCGTGTTCAGTGTTGCAATTTCACCGCAATTCTACCCTAAGGCGTATCTCGCCTTGCGGTTGAAGTGAAGTGGCCCGCACTCCTTGATACCCTGACCCCAAGGGCTTGGAGAGCACGAAAATGGGGCACCGCACGCGCGCGGTATGGGTTGCTTGCGCGCTCCTTTCCGGGGCGTCGCACGGCCTTGCCCAAACCCTGACAACCTACGGCACCCCCGGCCTGATCGACATGCCCACCGCCGACGTGTTCGAGGATGGCCATATCGGACTGACCAGCAGCGCCTTTGGCCCGATCTCGCGCAACACTCTGGCATTTCAGGTCTTCCCCCGCGTCTACGGCACCTTCCGCTACTCGATCACCCAAGGGCTGGTGCCCGGTGTCGAACTCTCGGGCGGCGATCTCTTTGACCGCAGTGTCGACTTTCACCTGCAATTGTCCAACGAAACCCTGCGCTGGCCCGCATTTGCGGTGGGCCTGCGTGACGTCGGCGGCACAGGAACGCTGTCGAGCGAATACATCGTCGCGACCAAGACGTTTCGCAACCGGCTCAAGGTCACGGGCGGCCTTGGCTGGGGGCGGCTCGCCACCCGCGGCACGTTCGACAACCCCTTGGGCCTCTTTGGCAACCGCTTCGACACCCGCCCCGAGGCGGCAGGCGGGACCGGTGAGTTCGATGCAGATCTATGGTTTCGCGGGCCCGCCGCCCTCTTTGCCGGGCTCGATTACCGGATCAACGACCGCTTCAATGTGCAACTGGAATACTCCACCGACGCTTACAAGCGCGAAACCGATGTTGGCATCATCGACATCGGCGCGCCGATCAACCTTGGCCTCAACTACCGCTTCCGTGGCGGGGCCCAGATCAAGGCGTTCACCATCGGCGGCACCGAATTCGGCGTGCAATACAGCTACACCTTTGACCCGGCCCAACGCCGCTCGCCAGGCGGGTTGGACAAGGCGCCGCTGCCCATCGACCTGATCGATCCCGTGCGCGACGGGCGCACCAACACCGCCGACCGCCTCGCAACTCTGCTCGACAGCGAGGGGATCACCCTCGAAAACCTGACAGTCGATGGCCCGCGCGCCACGATCCAGATCACCAACCAGCGCTGGGATATCGAAGCGCAAGCCGTGGCCCGGGCCGCCCGCGCCATGTCTCAGGTGTTTCCACCGGACATCACCACCTTCACCATCGTCCTGAAAACCCGCGACCTGCCCAATTCCGCCGTGACCCTCGCGCGCAGCGATCTCAAGACCCTCGAAACCGACTATGACGGGGCGTGGCGGTCGCTCGCACGTGCCCGCATCACCGATGCCGCCGACATCCCGCCCACCGGCGCGCTGCCCGACCTTTACCCCCGCCTGACTTACGGGTTGGGCCCCTATCTGGCGCTCTCGCTCTTCGACCCCTCCGATCCGATCCGCTACGACATCGGCCCCGAATTCAGCGTCGCCTTCACCCCGTCACCGGGGCTCAGCTTCAACGGCGTCTTTCGCCAACCGCTCGAAGGCACGATCGAAGATTCCGACATCACCTCGGACTCCGTCCTGCCCAAGGTC
>JBCDEK010000090.1:0-12386 GCA_039179785.1 Pseudomonadota bacterium
CCACCGGCCCCGCCACCAATGATCTCTGGCCCCTGTTCCGCTCTCTCTCGGTGGCGGCCGCCACGCTCGGGATTTGACATCTCTGTCAGGCTGTTAGGGGCCGACCACAGGATGGCACCAAAAGCGGCATCTCGGCGCCTCCGAAATCACGCTTTTTTGGGCAGGGGACGGGGGCGGATTTCGGCCACAGCTGCAACCGCACCCGATCACGCGTTAGCCTGCTTTTGTCGGGTTAAATTTGCGACAACGGACCGCGCGCAAGGTAATCCATTGATCTGCCAGCAGAATAGCAAAAACGTCACGATCTCCTGAAGTCTGCGAACACGCTGTCCCCGCGGGGACAGCGGGCGCGAAACGGCGCTCAAACCCAAAAACCAGGGCCTTTGCACCGCGCGTCACGCCGCCTAAACTGCGCCCAAGCAGTCACAAAAATCACAGGCCCCATGATGTCTCTTTCACGCAGAACCACCCTGCTCGGCCTTGGCGCTTTGGCGCTGTCGGCCTGTGCCACCACCACCGCCCCGACCCGCAGCACGTCAAACGGTCTTCCCGCCGATCTGCAGCCCACCCCAAACGCCGCCTACGACGCCTGGGTCGCCCGCTTCCGCACACGCGCCGCGGCGCAGGGCATCTCCCAATCCACACTCGACGCAGCCTTCCGCGGCACCGGTTACCTGCCGGGTGTCGTGCGCCGCGACCGCAACCAGACCGAATTCACCCGCACGCTCGAAGACTACCTCTCTATCGCCGCCTCCGACGAACGCGTCTCCAAAGGCCGCGCGGCTTTCGCCCGCCACCGCAGCACCCTGACCGCAGTGGAGGAACGCTACGGCGTGCCCGCCAACATCCTCACCGCGATCTGGGGGTTGGAAAGCTTCTACGGCGAACGCCGCGGCGACGTGCCCGTGATCTCCGCCACCTCCACCCTCGCCTTTGACGGACGGCGTGGCGCGTTCTTTGAAAAGCAACTGATCGAAGCGCTGCGCATCCTGCAATCGGGCGACGTAACACCAGCAAACCTCACCGGCTCATGGGCAGGTGCCATGGGTCACACGCAGTTCATCCCCACGTCCTACCAGGCCTTCGCAGTGGACTTCACCGGCGACGGCAAGCGCGACATCTGGTCGGACGATCCCAGCGACAGCCTCGCCTCCACCGCCGCCTATCTCAGCCGCAACGGATGGCAATCCGGCACAGGATGGGGGCGCGAAGCTGACGGTGGCGCGCTGCAACCCCAACCGGGCGGACCGAGGTTTCAGGTGACGCGGAACTTCCGTGTCATCAAGACCTACAACAACTCCGACAATTACGCGATTGGCGTGGGTCATCTGGCCGACCGCATCGCGGGTGGAGGGCCACTGCAAGGCACCTTCCCGCCTGATCAATTTGGCCTGACCAAAGACGACCGGATTGACTTGCAGCGTCGCCTCACACAGCGCGGGTTTGATACCGGTGGCGTCGATGGCGTGCTGGGAGCCAAATCGCGGGCTGCGATCAGCGCTTACCAGACGAGCCGAGGGCTGCCTGCGACGGGTGATCCTACTGTGGCGTTGCTGCGGTCGCTGGGCGGCTGAGTGTCCCTGCGGGGACGCCCTAGCTTGCGGCTGTGATCCGGGCGCTTAGGCGCAGAGCATGGGAGGGGTCGTTGGTGTGGGCGGGCAATACGGGATCGTATGTTGCGCGGATGAGGGCGGCGATGTCGGGGCGCAGGACGGTGGTTTCTCCGGCCACGGCCAAGGGCGAGCGGTCGCGGAAGGCGACGTCGGACCAGAGCAGGATGGATTGGACGGTTTGGCTGAGGGCGAGCGTCTCGGCGGGGACTTTGGACAGGTGCGCGTCCATGCGTAGGAAGACGAAGCACGCCTTGATCGCGCCTGCCTCGTCAAAGCGGAAGATGCGGTATTGGTTGGCGTTGGCTTCTTGAAGCCGTGCGACCAGCGGGTCGAGATCGGGGACAAGGCGGTCGAGGCCGGGGACCTCGGGCAACTCGCTCCAATCGGAGAAGAAGAACCACATAAAGTTGGAGCCAAGTTCGGGGTCCGTTTCGGCCATGTCGTGACCGGCCAGTTGGCACACGGCCTCGACCGCGCCCTTGATCACGCTAAGGGTTTCGTCTTTTACGCCAAAGACCACGGGGGCCAGAGGGCGGCCCCAGCGGGCGAAGACGTAATCCCCGGTTTCGCGGGTGAAGAGCGCTTCGATCTCGTCCGGTTGCATCAATTGCTCGCATTAACCTTTGATTAATCAAACAGGTCGCCGGAGGATTTCGGCGGGGTCAGGCCCAGATGCCGCCAGGCGCGTTGGGCGAGCATCCGTCCGCGCGGCGTGCGCTGGATCAGGCCTTGTTGCAGCAGGTAGGGCTCGATCACCTCTTCCAGCGCATCGCGGCTTTCGCTGAGGGCGGCGCTGAGGGTTTCGACGCCCACCGGGCCGCCGCCATAATGGTCGGCCATCAGCTTCAAGTACCGCCGGTCCGCGCCATCAAGGCCCAGATGATCGACACCCAGACGGGTCAGGGCAGCGTCGGCAAGCGCTTGGGTCACGCGGCCGTCGCCATCGACCACGGCGAAATCCACGACCCGGCGCAACAGCCGTCCGGCGATCCGGGGCGTGCCGCGGGCGCGGCGGGCGATTTCGCGCGCGCCGCCCTCGTCTGCGGGTGCGCCGAGGGTGCGGGCGTTGCGATCGACAATCGTGAACAGCTCATCCTCGGTATAGAATTGCAGGCGCGTGGGAATTCCGAAACGGTCGCGCAGCGGCGTTGTGAGCAGGCCCATGCGGGTGGTCGCGCCCACCAGCGTGAAGGGCTGCAATTCGATGCGGACGGTGCGGGCGGCAGGGCCTTCGCCGATCACGAGGTCGAGTTCGAAGTCTTCCATCGCCGGATACAGCACTTCCTCTACCGCTGGATTGAGGCGGTGGATTTCGTCGATGAACAACACATCGCGGGATTCGAGATTGGTTAGGATCGCGGCAAGGTCGCCCGCCTTGGCCAGCACGGGCCCGGATGTCATGCGGAAGTTCACGCCCAATTCGCGGGCCATAATCTGGGCGAGCGTCGTCTTGCCCAGACCGGGGGGGCCGTGGAACAGGGTATGGTCCATCGCTTCGCCCCGTTGCTTGGCGGATTGGATGAAGACGCGCAGGTTGGCGCGCGCCTCAGCCTGACCGACGAAGTCTTCGAGCAGTTGGGGGCGCAGGGCGCGGTCGAAACCGCCCGCGTCGTCATCGGGCAGGGGCGCACCGCGCAAAGTGGGGTCAGAGGCGTCGGTCATGGGGTCCTAATCGTAAGGCGGAGGTGTCCTCCGCCCACCTCTATCCTTTCGGGGCCAGAAGTTTCAACGCGGCGCGGATCAGAGCGGTTGTGTCGGCGTTCGGGTCTTCGCCCGCGGCCTGGGCCACGGCGGCGGCGGCATCGGAGGGGCCGTAGCCGAGATTGCCGAGGGCCGAGAGTGCGTCGGCCTGGGCGGAGGACGGGGGCGCTGCGACTGGTATGGTCTCGATCACCTCTGCATCTGCGGGGACATCGCCTGTGGTTTCGGCCACTGTGCCGCCCATGGCCATGACGGAGGGTGCCTTGTCTTTGAGGTCGAGGACCACGCGTTGGGCGATTTTGGGGCCGATGCCCTTGGCCGCCTTGACCGCGTTCCAGTCGCCCAAGGCAATGGCACGGCTGACGCCGTCGGGGCCGAGCGTGCCTTGGATGGCGAGTGCAGCCTTGGCCCCCACCCCTTGGACAGACATCAAAAGGCGGTGCCATTCCTTTTCCACAAGCGTCTGGAAGCCAAAGAGCTGCATGAGATCCTCGCGCACCACCAGATCGGTGAACAGCGCGCAGGCCTGGCCCAAGGGGGGGAGTGCGGCGAGCGTGCGGTCGGAGCAATAGACGATATAGCCCACGCCGCGCACGTCGATCAGGATGTGATCGGTCGCCTTGTAGTCGATGCGGCCAGAGAGCTTGCCAATCATGCGCGGGCCCTTGCAAGGGCGGCAGCCAGCCCCTGCCCGGCCCCGTGATGGGCGTGGCAGATGGCGATGGCGAGCGCGTCGGCGGCATCTGGTCCCGCGATGTCGACGCCGGGCAGTTGCACGCGGACCATATGAGCGACCTGATGTTTGTCGGCGTGGCCGACGCCCACGACTGTCTTTTTGACCGCGTTGGGGGCATATTCACCTACGGCCAGCCCGGCTTGGGCTGCGGCCAGCATGGCGATGCCGCGGGCCTGTCCCAGCTTCAAGGTCCCTGCCCCATCCTTGTTCACAAAGGTCTGTTCGATGGCAGCGGTGGCGGGGTGGTGACTGCTGATGATCGTGTTGATCTGCTCGAACAGGCTGAGCAGGCGGGGGGCGAGATCGTCGCCGGTGGAATGGCAGATGCCGTTGGCGATATGCCGCAGGCGCGGACCATCGGCGTCAATGATCCCCCACCCCATGTGGCGAAGCCCCGGGTCGATCCCCAAAATGCGCAGTGCGTCCGCCCTTGCCCTGCTTTTGTGCTTTTTTCGAGCAGTAGCACGAAAGGCGAACATCCGCCAAGGGTTAACGCGCAAGGATCGTTTGCGACACGGGCCTTTACCGTTTCCGACACTGGCGGGTTTTGGCGGGCTGTTTTCGTCACCAGGCGGTCAGAAACCGACCCTTTTGATTATCATGTTTTCTGAGGTATTCCGGGGTGTTAACCCTGTTTTCCGGCCATGCAGGGATTGCATATCGGTCATGACTTTTCTCGGCTTGTGGGGTGTTCTCACTGTGCCTAAATGCGCAGCACACCGCCGATGAGTTCGGCATATCAAAATCGAAAAAAGGACTGCTACAATGGCTGCTTTCGACACCACCCGCCCCGCATATGGCGCTGCACCTGTTGCAGGCCAATTCACCGGCTTCGTTTCCAGACTGCTTGCCCAAGTGGTCGCCTGGAATGACGCCCGCGTGACCCGCAACGCCCTGAACGCCCTGACCGACCGCGAGCTTGACGACATCGGTCTGGTCCGTGGCGACATCGATGATGTAGCGGTTGGCCGCTGACCCATCGGGCATGTCAACGGCTGGAGCGTGCAAGCCACGTTTCAGCGGTATGCTCGAAGACGCTCTGACTCTCCCCCTTTGGGCGCGCTTGGACATAAGCGAAAGCCGCGGGCCTGACCACAGGCGCCGCGGCTTTTCTTTGGAGGGTCGTTTGATTATCCGATGACGGGTTCGAGAAGACCGGCCAGGTAGCGGGTCGCGGGATCGAGTTGCATCAGCCAGGCACCGGCTTGTTCCAGCGCGGTGCCGTCGGACAGCTTGCCGATCCGTTCGCCATAGGTGGTTTCGCCGAGCGAGGCCATCATGAACGCCTTGAACAGGAAAAAGCCGACGACGAGCCCCAAGAGGCCGCGCACCGGAAAACCCCGGCGCGTCTGGCGCTTGGGCTTGACCACGATCAGGCCATCGCCGCGCACGCGCGTGGTATAGCCTTTGCCCATCGCGGTATGCTTGCGCCCCAGCACATTCAGCCGCTCTTCAAAATCTTCGTGCGTCTCAACCATGACAGCTTTGTAACCTTTAACACGGCCCCCACCCCGGTTCGGATCAGAAGATGCGCCTGAATTGTGGCAAAATCGGGGCAATTACGACGAAAGCGGTGAAAAACCCTGTCAATTCAGGGGGATTTGCGCAGTGTGAGGGTGGTCCATTCACCAATCTCTTCGCGGTGGGTCAGACTGTTTCCAAGGCTGAGATAGTGCTTTGCCACATTGTCCGCCTGTTCGTTGAGGATGCCGGAGAGAATCGCCTGGCCACCGGGGGCAAGGCGGTCGGTGAGGTCGGGGGCGAGGGCGATCAGGGGGCCCTTGAGGATATTGGCAAAGATCAGATCGAAGGGCCCGGCAAGGTCGGGGTGATCAAAGCCCGCGGCTTCGGTCAGCGTGACCCGCGCGTCCATGGCGTTGGCGGTGAGGTTGGCGCGGGCGACGTCGACGGCCTGCGAATCGATATCGCTGGCGATGATCTGGGCGGGCCAGAGCGCGGCGGCGGCCATGGCCAGCACGGCGGTGCCGCAGCCGATGTCGGCGACGCTTTGCGCGGCAAAGCCATCGTCAGCGAGCCGGTCGAGCGCGCGCAGGCAGCCGAGGGTCGTGCCGTGGTGGCCAGTGCCGAAGGCCATCGCGGCTTCGATCAGGAGCGGATGCTTGCCCGCGGGCACCTTGTCCGCGTCATGGGAGCCGTAGACGAAGAAGCGCCCGGCCTCGACCGGGGCAAGCTCGCGTTTGACATGGGCAACCCAGTCGGTTTCGGGCAGTTCGGAGATGGTAAAGGGTTTGGCGGCCATGGCGGTGGCGAGCAGCAGGAGTGCCGTGTCATCGGGCCGGTCGGTGAAATAGGCGCCCACTTCCCACAGGCCGCTGCCGTCCTCGACCTCGAACACGCCGATGCCCGTGGGCTCGGGATCGAGGTTTTCGAGCGCCGTACCCAGGGCGTCGGCCTGCGCCTTGCCGGGCAATGTGGTGAGGGCGGTCCATGTGGGCATGTTGTCGTCTCCGTCTGATGGCGGAGCCTTAGCGGCGCGGGCGGGACCCGGCAAGCGGCCTTTATTCGGCCGGGGTGGGCAATGCCGCGGCAAGCCGTGTTTCGTGCCCCGGCACCGGGTGGCGCGGGATCAGGAGCGCGAGGCAGAGCGAGGTGGCGGCCATGCCAGCGGCCAGCAGGAAGACCGCACCGGGTGAAAAGAGCCATAGCAGGCCCAGCGGCACCGGCAGGCTCACGGCGGCGATATGGTTGATGGTGAACGCCACGGCGGCGGTGGGCGCGATATCCTGCGGGTCGGCGATCTTCTGGAAATAGGTTTTCAGGGCCAGAGCAAGGCCGAAAAAGATGTGGTCGAGCACGTAGAGGGCCGCGGCGATCATCAGCCCCCAGCCCATGAAATAGACACCGCCATAGGCGAGGAACACGCAGACAAGGCCGGTATATTCGAAGACCAGCGCCTTTTGTTCGCCGAAGCGGGCGACAATGCGGCCAAGCAGCGGTGCGACAAGGATATTGACCATGAGGTTGATCAGGTAGAGCGCGGTCAATTCGTGCACTTCAAAGCCGAATTTCTCGACCATCATGAAACCGGCGAACACCATGAAGATTTGTCGCCGCGCGCCCGACATGAATTGCAGCGCGTAGTAGAGCCAGTAGCGTTTGCGCAGCACAAAGGTTTTCAGCTGCGGCGTGGGTGCTTCGAATTGCGGATAGGCGACCATGGCAAACACCGCGATGGCCGCGGTGATCCCGCCGCCGACCATGTAGACGATGTTGTAGGACAGGCCGAGCGGCTCCCACAGCACCATGATCACGAAGTAGACAAGGAACGTCGCGGTTGATCCGGCGGCCAGCAGCCAGCCCAGCATCTGCGGGGCGCGGTCCTTGGGCAGCCACTGCAGTTGCAGCGACTGGTTGACCGTTTCGTAGTAGTGAAAGCCGATGGAGGAGATGAAGGTTAGGGCGAGGATGCCGCCCATCTGCGGGAATTGTGCGGTCAGCGCGGTGGCCACACCCAGCATCACAAGACTGATGAGGCCAAGCACCTGTTCGCGCATGACCATGATGACGAGGATGACGCCAACGGCGAGAAAGCCGGGAATCTCGCGGATGGCGTGCAGGAGGCCGATATCGGCCCCGTCGAAATTGGCCGCGTCCACCACGAAATTGTTCAGAAGCGCCAGCCAGACTGAAAATCCGATGGGCATGGCAAAGGCCATCAGGAACAAGAGCGCCGTCGGGCGGCGCCACGCTGGGAGCGCGTGTGTGTCTTCGAGCTTGATGTACTGAGCCATAGGGGTCGCTTACGCCTTTTTCAGTGCCGTGGCGAGGGGGACATATGTGCGCGGGGGCGCAGAAGGGTTTGCGGGTTGCGCGGTAGGCGGATCGGCCCTTCGGGAAGGATTTTTTTGAACCAGAGAATGAGCAAGCTTCCTGGAAACGCTCCAGTGGAGCGTTTCGCTTGCGAATGGGCGGAGCCCAGACCGGTCCGTGAAACGGCAAACGCCGTGGGGCGGCGTTTGAGGTCCGAATGGGCGGAGCCCCGGACCGGCATGTTCCTAATCACCGCGGCATAGGATAGATGCGAGCACGCTTTGCGAAATCGCAGGGTTCGGGTTGTGAAGCGCGACATTCGGCGCGACATTGAGAGTTATGAGACAAGCAGATGTATCAACGCAGTTCGGCGATTTGATCGTGACCGAGGAGGAGGGCGCGATTGTGCGTCTGGGCTGGGGTATATCGGGCTGCGCGGATCGGTCAGAGGTTCTGGACGCTGCGGTTGCCCAATTGCGCGCCTATGATGCGGGTGCGTTGGAGGCGTTTGACCTGCCGCTTGATGTGCGCGGGTCGCAGTTGCAGCGTGATGTCTGTGCCGCGATGTCAGAGATCCCGTTTGGCCAGACCGTCACCTATGGTGATATTGCCAAGCGGTTGGGCGTCCCTGCGCAGGCCATTGGGCAGGCGTGTGGCGGCAATCCGATCCCGATCATCATTCCGTGTCACCGGGTGATGGGGGCCAAGGGCCTGACCGGGTTTTCCGGTGCTGGTGGGGTCGAGACCAAGGTGGCGCTGTTGCGCCATGAGGGCGGGTTTCTGATCTAGCGCTGGGGGATCAGTTGCTGCGCGATCCCGGCAAAGACCAGGTAGAGCGAGGTGACCACCAGACCCCAGTGCGCCCAGCTTTCGGGGTGGAAGTCGACCCAGGCCGCCCAGCCCGCAAAGAAGGTCCACGCGAGCGCCATGGGCAGTGTCAGCCAGCGCCAGCGTTCAGTGCGCACCGGATGGACGAATTTCAGGGGCAGGAACATGCCCACTGCGAGTACGGTGACCAGCGCCAGGGACACCCAGAAATTGGGTTCGAGCGCGAAGATCACCAGCACCAGCATGTTCCAGCAGCCCGGAAAGCCGGAAAACGAGTTGTCCTTGGTCTTCATCCGCGTGTCGGCGAAATACATGGCACTGGCAAAGGTGATCAGGATGATGGCCACCCAACCGGTCCAGCCTGCCATGAGGCCGGATGCAAAGAGCGCGAAGGCCGGAATAAAGACATAGGTGAGGTAGTCGATGATCAGGTCGAGCAGCACGCCGTCAAATTCGGGGGCGTTGGTTTTGACATCGTATTTGCGGGCCAGCGGGCCATCGATGCCGTCGACAAAGAAGGCGACGACCAGCCACAGGAACATCAGGTCCCATTTGGCTTCGACCGCCGCCAGCATGGCCAGCATGGCAAAGACCGCGCCGGTGGCGGTGAGAAGGTGGACGCACAGGGCGCGCATTTGCAGTGTCATGTGGCGTGTCATGGGGCATGATGCGGGTGGTTGCAAACGCAAAACACGCCGCTGGCGGATGGCGTGGCGCGGGGGCCGCTGTTTGGTGGCTCAGGCCTTTGGGTGGGCCTTGGCATAGACGTCCATCAGCCGGACCGTGTCGACGGCGGTGTAGGCCTGGGTGGTGGAGAGCGAGGCGTGGCCCAGCAATTCCTGGATGGCGCGCAGGTCGCCGCCCGCGTTCAAGAGGTGCGTGGCAAAGCTGTGGCGCATGGCGTGCGGTGTGGCGCTGGCGGGCAGGCCCAGCTGCATGCGGGCGCTTGCCATGACCTTTTGGATGGCCGAAGCGCCCAGCGCGCCGCCGCGGATGGCGCGAAACAGGGGGCCATCCGCGGGCAGGTCGTAGGGGCATGCGGCGACATAGGCGTCAACGGCGTCGCGGGCGGCGTCGAGGACGGGCACGATACGTTCCTTGCCGCCTTTGCCGGTGATACGCAGGGTCTGGGGCAAAGGCGCCTGGCTTGCGGTGAGCGACAGCGCCTCGGAGATGCGCAGGCCGCAGCCCCAGAGCAGCGTCAACACCGCGGTGTCGCGCAGGCCGACCCAGGGTTTGTCGGATTGCAGCGGCGTGATGTCGAGCAATTCGCGGGCGGCACTTTCATCCAGCGGGCGCGGCAGCTTCTTGGTGAATTTGGGCGCGCGGGTGCTGAGCACGGCGGTGGGTTCAAAGCCTTCGCGCGCGGCCAGCCATTTGTAGAACGCCTTGACCGCCGACAGCTTGCGCGCCAGCGAGCGCGGACCGACCCCACCCGACCGGGTGCGCGCCATCCACGCGCGCATGTCGGTTGTGTCGATGCGGGCCAGTGCGCCCAGACCCTGGGTCTGACCCGAATGTTCGGTCATGAAGGCAAGAAATTCGGTGATGTCGCGGCCATAGGCCACAATCGTGTTCTCTGCCGCGCCCTTGATGCTGCGCTGATGCGCCAGAAAGCTTTCCAGCGCGTCACGGGCGGCGGGCGATATCAGGCTCATCCCAGCCAGCGGCGCATGGCCCGCTCGAATACGCCGGTGAAAAAGGCCAGAAGGTCGGTGCCCTGCTGCGGGCCGAACATGTGCGGGTCTTCGGCGCCCATGACCAGCAGGCCGGGCAGACGCCCCGCCCCAAAGTCCAGCCTCAGACATGCCTCGGAGCGGATCCAGCGCGCTTCGGCGCCGTAGATATCCGCGTCTGCATCCTGAAGCTGGCGCATGGTGACCTGACGCACCGTGCCGCCGCGCCCATCGGTCAGATAAAGCTCAATGAACCCCGGCTCTGCCACGCTGAGCACGCCGCCAAGCCGCTCAAGTGCGGCGTCGTTGCTGTCCTTGGCGCTTTCGAGCACCAGCTTGACCGCATCAACCCGCAGGATCTGCGCCACTTCGCCACCCAGATCGCGCAGGAAGGTTTCGAACTCGGTCGGGTCCAGCATGCGCAGGATGGCGCGGTGAATTTGGTTGGTGCCGGCCAAATTTTCGTAGGCCGCCGCAATGACCGAACGGTGCGTGTCCTCAAGCCGGTCCAGCCGCGCCTCAAGCCGTTCCATCGCAAGTCCGCGCAGGTCGATGATATTGTCCCCCATCGCGCGTTCATTCGACGCGATCAGGGCGTGCATCAGATCCTTGTCATCCAGAATCACGTCGGGTCGCGACATGATCGCCTCTCGCAAGGCGTCATCAATCTTGGGCTGGCTGCTCATACCGTACCTGTCTTTTTCTTGGCCACCTTATACCACGCCGATTCCGCGAAATCTGCACCGAAATTCAGATAATTCGATGAAGCATTGGGGGCTGTTGCGTTCGTGACGCCACGACCGGGGAAGTATGCCTGCAACTTCCCCGTGAATTGGCAGCCGCCGCCTGCGACATAGGGCCCATGGAACACGCACTTGAAGCCACTACTCACGGACCCGCGCCCCAGATTTTTCCTTTGGGGCCGGACGCGCTTCGAGTGTTGCTGAGACGGGCCGGAAAGCCCGGCTTTACAGGATTTTCTGACCCGTCTTGGCCCAGTCTTTCATGAAAGCATTAAGGCCCTTGTCCGTCAGCACGTGATTGGCAAGTTTCTTGATCACATCCGGGGGCGACGTGATCACGTCGGCCCCGATTTTCGCACAGTCCTGAATGTGATTCACGGACCGGATCGAGGCCGCCAGAATCTCGGTCTCGTACCCATAATTGTCATAGATGGTGCGGATGTCTTCGATCAGTTCCAGACCGTCGAGATGGATGTCATCCAGCCGCCCGATGAAGGGCGAGATGAATGTCGCGCCCGCCTTGGCCGCGAGCAGAGCCTGGTTGGCCGAGAAGCACAGCGTGACATTGACCATCTTGCCCTCGCCCGAGAGCACCTTGCAGGCCTTGAGCCCATCCCAGGTCAGCGGCAGCTTGACGGTGATATTGTCCGCAATCTCGGCCAGCTTGCGGCCTTCGGCGATCATGGCGTCGCTTTCCAGGGCGACCACTTCGGCGCTGACCGGGCCATCGACCAGATCGCAAATTTCCTTGGTCACTTCGAGGATATCGCGGCCCGATTTCAGGATCAGGGACGGGTTGGTGGTGACGCCGTCGACCATGCCGAGGTCATTCAGTTCGGCAATGGCGTCAATCTCGGCTGTGTCTACGAAGAATTTCATGTGCGGCCCCTTTAGATGGCTTGGCGTTTGCTTGGGATGCATTTACCTCATGGGGCGTGAAGACTGAACCCCTCATATGTTGGCGCTAACATGATACCGTCGTTTTATGACGAAGGTGTGTTGGTCGGAGTGCTGACCACGCAGCCTTTGGACCGGGCGCTGGACTACAAGGCGCCAGAGGGCGGGTGCCATCTGGGGGCTTTTGTCGAGGTACCTCTGGGGCCGCGCAAGGTGTTGGGCGTGGTGTGGGGGCCCGGCAAGGGGGACTATGACTACAACAAGGTGCGGTCGGTGCTGCGTGTTCTGGATGCCGCTCCGATGCGGGACGAGATGCGGTCGTTTCTGGAGAAGGCGGCCGCCTACACGCTGACCCCGATGCCTGCGATGCTGCGCCTTGCCACCCGCGCGCCGGGTCTGGGCGATCCGCCGTCGATGCGCA
>JBCDEK010000099.1:0-10950 GCA_039179785.1 Pseudomonadota bacterium
CGCGCATGGGAGAAGTTTGGAGCGGGCGGCGGGAATCGAACCCGCGTCATTAGCTTGGAAGGCTAAGGTCTTACCACTACACAACGCCCGCAGCTCCGATGCAGGGGATATGCCAAGGGCCGGGGCGGGTCAAGCCGCCCCGCACCCAGTTTTGTCAGTGATCAAGCTGTACCCAAGCTGCATTGCGGGCCGAGGATTTGACGCAGGCCGACACAAACTGCACACCCTTCAGCCCGTCGTGGATGGTCGGATACAGCACATCACCCGGCACCGCCTCACCCGCTTTCACCGCGGCAATGGCAGTCGCCGCTTCGGTGTAGATGTTGGCAAAGCCCTCCAGATACCCCTCAGGATGACCGGGCGGGATACGGGACACGCGCGCCGCCGCGTCCCCTGCTCCGGCCCCGTTGCGCGTGATCAGGCGCTTCGGCTCACCAAAGGGCGTGTGCCACAGGTAGTTCGGATCCTCCTGCGCCCATTCCAGCCCACCCTTGTCGCCATAAACTCTTATACGCAGAGCATTTTCGTTGCCCGGTGCCACCTGGCTGCACCACAGCATCCCCTTGGCCCCGCCCGCAAAGCGCAGCATGACATGCCCGTTGTCGTCCACTTGCCGCCCCGGCACGAACGCCTCCAGGTCGGCGGCAAGGCTTTCGACCTCCAGCCCGGTGACAAAGCAGGCAAGGTTGAACGCGTGAGTGCCGATATCCCCCGTTGATCCGCCCGCACCCGACCGCGCGGGATCAGTGCGCCACTCGGCTTGCTTGAAGTCCTGCTCCACCGTCAGCCAGTCCTGCGGATACTCGACCTGCACCACCCGAACGGTGCCAATGTCACCCTGCCCCACCATCTCGCGCGCCTGCCGCACCATCGGGTAACCTGTGTAATTGTGCGTCAGAATAAACAGCGCATCGCTGTCCTCCGCCGTCTTCACCAGCTTCTTGGCGTCCGCCAGCGTCGAGGTCAGGGGCTTGTCACAAATCACGTGAATGCCGCGCTTCAGAAACTCGCGCGCGGCGGCGTAGTGTACGTGGTTGGGCGTCACGATACTGACCGCCTCGATCCCGTCCTTCCGCCGCGCCTCGCGCTGCGCCATCTGCTTGTAATCGTCATAGACGCGCGGCAAGCCCAAGGCCTCGCCACTCGCCCGCGACTTCTCCGGCGTCGAACTCAACGCCCCCGCCACCAACTCAAAGCGATCATCAATGCGGCTCGCAATGCGGTGCACCCCGCCGATAAACGCGTCGTTGCCACCACCCACCATGCCCAACTTGATCCGGCTCATCTCATCCTCCCCGCCTGCCCGCACGCGCGGCAGTCCCTCTTCTCTGTTTCAAAAAATCCTCCCCGAAGGGCCGATCTGCCAAGGGCACCCAACGTCAGCGATCAATCCCCAACATCTTCCGATTGGCCGCATCATCCGTGCCGCCATCGGCAAAATCATCAAAGGCCCGCTCGGTCACCCGAATGATGTGGTCAGACACAAACTGCGCCCCCTCGCGCGCGCCGTCTTCGGGATGCTTCAGGCAGCATTCCCATTCCACCACGGCCCAGCCATCGAAATCATTGGCCGCCATCTTGGAAAACACCGCCGCAAAATCGACCTGCCCATCGCCCAGGCTGCGGAACCGACCCGCCCGATCCACCCAAGACTGATACCCTGAATAGACCCCTTGCCGACCCGTCGGATTGAATTCCGCGTCCTTGACGTGGAACATGCGGATGCGATCCTTGTAAATGTCGATATTGTCCAGATAATCAAGGCACTGCAGCACGTAGTGGCTGGGATCGTACAGCATGCAGGCGCGCGCATGGTTGCCCGTCCGCTCCAGAAACATCTCGTAGGTGATACCGTCATGCAGGTCCTCGCCCGGATGGATCTCATAACAGACATCCACGCCATTCTCCTCCGCATGATCCAATATCGGACGCCAGCGTGCCGCCAATTCATCAAACGCAGTCTCGACCAGCCCCGCGGGCCGCTGCGGCCACGGGTAAATGTAAGGCCAAGCCAGCGCGCCAGAGAAGGTCGCGTGCGCCCCAATCCCCATATTGGCCGAGGCCGATATGGCCTTTTTGACCTGATCCACGGCCCATGCCTGCCGCGCCTTGGGATTGCCGCGCACGTCCTCGGCGGCGAAGCCGTCAAACGCTTCGTCATAGGCCGGATGCACCGCCACCAACTGCCCCTGCAGGTGGGTCGACAGTTCCGTCACCTCAACGCCGTTCTCCGCCGCCTGCCCCTTGAACGTATCGCAGTAGTCCTTGCTGTCCGCCGCTTGGGCAAGATCGAACAACCGTCCGTCCCAACTGGGCACCTGCACGCCCTTGTAACCGCAATCGGCCGCCCATTTGGTGATCGCGTCCCACGAATTGAACGGCGCCTCATCGCCCGCGAACTGCGCCAGAAACAGTGCCGGGCCCTTGATGGTTTTCATGATCTTTCCTCCCTCCACGCCCTTACAGCTTGGGCATGTTTTCCTTCAAATAGATGTCGATGCGAATGCGTTCCTGCGTGTGATCAATGGGCTGCCGGTCGGCTGTGGCCTTCATCAACCGGACGGCAGAGCGTACCAGATGCCCGGTGTCCTGCGAGATGATGGCATCGAACACATCGCTTTCCAACGCCGTGCGCGACGTGGGCGTCAATTCATGCGCAATCACCACCAAACCCGGATGCGAATTGTCACTGAGATAGCGGATCAGCCCCGGATTGCCCGCCGCTGAGGAGTATATCCCGCAGAGGTCGGGATAGGCGGCAAAGACCTCGGGCAGCATCTTGCGGATCAGATCGGGATCATCCCGCCCCTCGATGGACGCAACCACGTCCAACTCGGGAAACTGGGCCGACATCACCGCGTCAAACCCCTTGCGCCGCTCCAGGTGGTCGCGCGCCAGTCGCGAGCCAGTGATGACCAGCACCCGACCGCTCTGCCGGGCAAAGCGTCCCATCAGATGCGCCGCCGTCCGGCCCGCCGCCACGTTGTCGACGCCAATGAAATAATCCCGCTCGGAGCTGGGCAAGTCCGCCACCAGCGCCACAACCACAATCCCCCGCGCCCGTGCCCGTTTGACTGCGTCGCGCACCGATGGCGTCTCGGGCCCAAAGACCGCAACGCCGTCGGTCTGCGTGGCATCGACCGCATCCAGGGTCTGCACAATCGCCTGCGGATCAAAGGGCGGCACGCGCACTGTGTCCAGCGTCGTCCTCTGGTGCCGAAGCTTTGCCGCCTGCTCTGTCACATGCGTGTCCAGCGCCACGACGAACTCGTTTGCCGTATCCGGCAGGATAAACAACAGGTTGTAAACGCGACCTCGTGCCAGATTGGCCGCTGCCGTGTCGCGGACATAGCCTAAGTCGGCAATTGCCTGATTGACCTTTTCAATGGTGACCGACCGCACACCGGGCCGCGCGTTGAGGACACGGTCCACCGTCGCCAGCGACACGCCCGCGACCCGGGCGATGTCATTGACGGTTGGTTTCAGACCAGCCTTGGTGTCCTGTTTGTTCAAACGCGCCTACCCTTTCATCGCCTTTGCCAATCCTTCGAACACCAGCGCCACCGCTTCCGCGCCCGGGTCATTGTGGCCCTTCAGATTTTCCGATGGCACATACGCGGCCCGCCCCGCCTTTGCACGGTGAATGTCCGCGGTGCTGTCCGCGCCTGCGCGCGCTGCGGCCGCCGACGCATCAATCCCTTCACCCAGCGCGTCCAGCGCGGGTGCCAAGGCGTCGATCATGGTGCGGTCGCCCACACGTGCGCCGCCGACATCGCTCACCCGCTTCAGCCCCTCAGCCAGCGCCTTATGCACCGGCGCGCCCCCGGCGCACGCGTCCCCAGCGGCGTTGAAATAGATTGCCAGGATTACACCGGAGGACCCTCCCATGGTCTGGCTCAACTCGTTGCCCAGGGCCGGGAACAGCTGCGTCAGATCGGCGAGCGGCATGGCGTCCAATCGATCCTTGAGCGCACGCGCCGCCGTGGCCAAGGTGCTGCCGGTGTCGCCATCGCCAGATTTCGCGTCAAGCTCGTTCAAAGCCCCCTCGGCGGCAATCAAAGCGTCGGCGACCTGCGCGATGGTGTCCCTGGTTTGTGCATTCGCGGATGGGATTGGTTCAATCGGTGTCAAACCATCGGGCAAAGCCGTGACCGGCACCTCCACGATGCCTTGCAGCCCCGGCCAGGCTGCCATAGGCACCGGTTGCGCGAGCGCCTCCAGATCCTCTGCCGTCGCCGGCAGGACCGAAACGGAAAACCCGTGCATATCCAGCGATGTCATCATCGGCGCAGGGCCAATCACGTGGGACGCGAGACCCGACTGCGCAAGGCTGTGGCCCAGCACCGACATCTCAACAGGCGTGGTTGAACCAAGGTTGTTCACAAGCGCCACGCATGGGCCCTTGCCCGCATGGTCCCGCAGCTTGTCCAGCACGATGCCCATCGCTTGCGCGGCGCTCTCAAAGTCGACCTGCTCCACGCCCGGTTCGCCGTGAATGCCAAGGCCAAGTTCTGCCTTCCCAGCGGGAATGCGATTTTCCTTGGGCGATCCCGGCACCGTACAGGTGTCAAGGCTTGTGCCGATGGACGCCACGTTATCGATCACCCGCCGCGCGGCTGCGGTGACATCGTCCAGCGACGCGCCGTTTTCGGCCATCGCCCCCGCAATCTTGTGCACAAAGAGCGTGCCCGCCACCCCCCTGGGTTGCGGCAGGTCTGGCAGCGCGATGTCGTCGTCTACCACGACCATCTCGACCTTGCGCCCCAGCGCCCGCGCGCGTTCCGCCGCCAATCCAAAATTCAGCCGGTCGCCGGTATAATTCTTGACGATCAGCAGACACCCCGCCTCCCCCGTGACTGCCAGAATCCCCGCCAGCACGGCCTCGACCGACGGGGACGCAAACACCTCTCCGCACACTGCCGCTGTCAGCATGCCCGGCCCGACAAAACCTGCGTGGGCAGGTTCGTGCCCCGATCCACCGCCCGAGATCAGCGCAACCCGGTCCCGTGCCCAGTCCGCGCGATACACCACCTTGATATGCGGATACCCGTCCAGCCGTGCGAGCGCGCCGCCCGAGCAGGCCAGAAGCCCGTCGAGGGCCTCTTTGACCAGGTCCTCTTTGGCGTTGACGAATTGTGCCATATGCTTGTCCTTTCTCAGGTGATCCGCGCGCCAGCGGCATCAAAGAAAACGGGGTTTTCCGGGGCGATCTGGATGGTTTCGCCCGCGTTCAACGTGGTGTGTGGATCGGTCAACGTGATCACATCGTGATCCGCCACCTTGAGGTGCAGGCGGGTCTGGTCGCCCAGATGCTCGACCCGCACCACCTGCGCGTCACGTCCCGTGCCGTGCCGAATGTTCTCGGGGCGCAAGCCCACCTGATGTGCACCCGCTGGGGCGTCTTCGCCCAGAAGTCCCACAGGCAACAGGTTGATCCGCGGTTGTCCCAGACGCGCGGCCACATAGGCCGTGCGGGGATTTTCATAGATGTCGCGCGGCGTGCCGAACTGCACCAGCCGCCCTTGGTCCAGTACGCCCACATGGGTGGCCATGGTCATGGCTTCGATCTGATCGTGGGTCACATACAGCAGTGTGGCGGCAAGTTCGGCGTGGATACGTTTCAGCTCAATCCGCAGTTCAGCGCGCAGCTTGGCATCAAGCGAACTGAGCGGTTCGTCCATCAAATACACCTGCGGATCACGCACCAGTGCGCGCCCGATGGACACGCGCTGCATCTCACCGCCCGACAGTTCGGTTGCCTTGTTGTCCAGCTTATGCGGGATGTGAAGAACCTCGGCCACCTCTTTGACTTTGCGCGCAATTTCATCTTCGGGTGTCTTGAGAATGGGCGAGCGCAGCGGGAAGGCCAGATTGTCCCGCACGGACATGTGCGGATAAAGCGAGTACTGCTGAAACACCATTGCCACGTCCCGCTGCGCAGGCGTCAGCCCATCCATGCGTGTCCCGCCAATGCTGATGTGGCCCGCGTCCGGCTTCTCCAGCCCGGCGATCAGGCGCAGCGTCGTCGTTTTGCCCGCACCGGTCGGACCCAGCAGCACGACAAACGCGCCGTCGGGGATCGTCAGGTCCATGTCGATCACGGCGTTGGTCGCCTTGAAGGATTTGGACACGCCGCTCAGTTGCACCTCAGCCATGGGCGAGCACCCCCTCGTTCAGTTCCGAGCGCAGCGCGCGCCCCGTCGCCTTGTCAAACAGCGTCACCGTCTTGCCATTGAACCCCAGCCCCACCGTATCGCCCACTGTCGCAGGCTGGTCCGAGGCAATGCGCGCCTTGACCTCTCCGTTCGGGGTATCGAGCGTCACGATCTGGGTCGTCCCAAGGTATTCTGTCGCCAGCACCTTGCCTCGATAGGCCCCGTCATCGGACAGGCGGATGTGCTCGGGACGGACACCAAAGACAAGATCGCCCATCGCACCCTCCCGCGCTTGCGGGATCGCCATCCTCTGTCCGCCCAACGACATCTCACTGTCACCCTCACCGATTTTTCCTTTGAAATTCAGGAAGTTCATCGACGGTGAGCCGATGAAGTCGGCCACGAACATGGTGGCAGGCATGTCATAGATGTCCTGCGGTTTGCCGAACTGTTCGACCACGGCGTTGTTCATGACGACGATCTTGTCGCCCATCTGCATCGCTTCAAGCTGGTCATGCGTGACATAAACTGTGGTGGCCCCCATCCGGTCGTGCAGGGCGCGCAGTTCCTCGGCCATATGTTCGCGGAATTCAGCGTCGAGTGCGCCAAGCGGTTCATCCATCATGAACGCCTTCGGTTCGCGTACGATGGCGCGGCCAAGCGCCACGCGCTGCCGGTCGCCGCCCGACAAGCCCCCCACCGGTTTCTTGAGGATGTCCTTGATCCCCAGGATCGTCGCCACCTCATCCACCTTGGCCCGCACCTGTGCCCGCGGCATGCCTTGGCTCACCAACGGATAGCTGAGGTTCTTGTAGACGTTCATGTGAGGATAGAGCGCGAACATCTGGAAAACAAAGGCGATATCGCGTTCCGACGGGGGGCGCTGGCCGATCTCTTCGCCGTCGAGAAATATCTCTCCGCTCGTCGGCAACTCCAACCCTGCAATCATGCGCAAGGTCGTGGTCTTGCCGCAGCCAGACGGGCCCAGCAGCATGAAAAACTCACCGTCTTCGATGGTGAAGGACGACTCGCGGACAGCGACGAAGTCACCAAACTCCTTGCGGACATTTTTGATAACGATTTCAGCCATCTGCGATTACCTCGCCAATCCGCAAAAGGTTACCATCCGGGTCCCAAAGGGCCGCTTCCCGCATCCCCCAAGGCTTGTCTTCGGCAGGGATAAGTTTCGGAAATGCACCGGCACGCGGCAGGTCCAGCTTTGCCACTTCGTCAGAAAACGCGTCCACGTTCCCAGGCCGGATATAGGCCCCGTGATCGCAGCTTTCGGGCGCGTGTTCCGGCTTGGAAAAGAAGTGCAGCTCCACCTGATCGCGGTTCATCAGAAGATATCCATCGTCCTTGTACCAGGTGTCGAAATCGAGCCGGGCGTAGAACGCTTGAGTCACATCAAAGTCGCGCGAGGGCAGGATCGGACAAGCTTGTTCCCACATCTCATTCACCTTCCGGGAAGTGGCTGACGATGATGAACATGACGGTGCCCACCAATGTCGTGATGAAGGAATAGGTGAAGGCCCAGAGGACAAAGGGCTGCATCAGCATGAACACACCGAGGGCGATGATGATGGTCGCCAGCATCTCCCACGGGCCGCGGCGCAGGCGCATGAGACCGGTCAGAAATCCGCGCATGACATGATCCCTTCTTCTCTTTCCAAATACGGATATCCAACAGGAATCATTTGCGGACCGCTCCGAAAGTGATGCCCCGCAGCAGGTGTTTGCGCAGCAGAATGGTGAAGATCATCACGGGCAGCAGGAAGATCGTGGCCCCTGCTGCGACCGCGGGCCAGTCGAGGCCACCAACGCCGATGATGGTCGGGATGAAGGGCGGTGCCGTCTGGGCCGTGGCCGAGGTGAGCAGCACCGCGAAGGCGTATTCGTTCCACGCAAAGATCAGGCAGAAGATGGCCGTAGAGGCGATGCCCGTTGCGGCCTGTGGCAGGACCACCTTGTAGAATGCCTGGAACCGTGTGTAGCCGTCGATCAGCGCCGCTTCCTCGTACTCGCGCGGGATTTCGTCGATGAAACCCTTGAGAAGCCAGACGGCGAGCGAGATGTTCACCGCCGTATAAAGCAGGATCATACCCAGATGCGTGTCTGACAGGCCCAGGTTGCGGTACATCAGGAAAATGGGGATCGCGACCGCGATGGGGGGCATCATCCGCGTCGACAGGATAAAGAACAGCAGGTCATCGGCCAGTGGTATCTTGAAGCGCGAGAAGGCGTAGGCCGCAAGCGTGCCGAGGAAGATCGACAAAAAGGTCGAGCCGAAGCCGATGATGACCGAGTTCAGGAAGCGTTCCCCGAATTTCGAGGGGCCTACGATAACCATGTCATATTGGCGCACGATCTCGTCCGCCCAGTTCTGCGGCGGGTTGGCATCCAGGAAGTCCTGCGTTTGCCGCGTGCGGGTGGTGAAGAGGTTCACATAGCCTTCAAGCGTTGGCTCGAACACGACTTTGGGCGGGTAGCTGATCGCATCGCTGGGGGATTTGAAGCCGGTAAGCATGATCCACGCGAGCGGGATCATCGTGATCAGTGCGTAAAGGATGACCAACGAACCGGCGAACCATTTCGACCGCGTGCTGGGTTCGGTGACGGAATAGGCGCTCATGATCTGCGGTCCGGTTTGGGTGTCGAGGATCGGAGGTGGGCTGTCTGCCCCCCGGTGCTGGCGCACCTCCCCCCGAGAGTTTTTCTGGCAAGATGAAAGAGCTTGGCCATGATCAGCGCTCCTTCACCTTGTTGAGGGCTTTGACGTAGATGCTGGCGAGGCCGAAAACCGTGACGAAGAGGATGATGGCGTAGGCGCTTGCGTAGCCGGTACGCCATTTTTCAAATGCTTCGCGCTTGAGGTTGATCGAGGTGAGTTCGGTGGTGGAGCCAGGACCGCCGCCGGTGAGTTGGACAACAAGGTCAAACATCTTGAAGTTCTCGATCCCGCGGAAGAGCACGGCGAGCATCAGGAAGGGCAGCACCATGGGGATGGTGATCGTGAAAAACTGGCGCAGTTTGGAGGCGCGGTCGACCTCTGCCGCCTCATAGATGTAGTCGGGGATGGAGCGGAGGCCCGCCAGGCAGATGAGCATCACAAAGGGCGTCCACATCCAGGTGTCCACGATGACGATGGACCAAGGTGCGAGTTGCACAGAGCCGAGCATTTCGAAGCTACTGGGATCTTTGCCGGTGAAGAAGCTGACGATGTAGTTGAAGAGGCCGATTTGTGGTTGGTAGAGGAATTTCCAGAAGTTTCCGACCACCGCCGGCGACAGCATCATGGGCAGCACGATGATCGTGGTCCAGAGGTCGTTGCCCTTGAATTTCTTGTTGATGAGCCACGCGAGTGTGAAGCCGATCAGGACTTGCAGCGCGATGGTCCAGAACAGGAAATGCGCTGTGGCCTGCATGTTCAGCCAGATGTCGCTGTCCGTCAGGATGCGTTCGTAGTTGCGCAGGCCGATGAACTCAGGCTCTCGCGTAAGCCGGTTGGCGCGGAAGTTGGTAAAGCTGAGTTGGATCGTCCAGATTAGCGGGAAGATGTTGATGGCCAGCAGCAGAAAGATCGTGGGGGCGACGAAAATCCAAGCGATGGCGCGGTCGCTCAGGCCCTTGATCTTGCGGGCGACGCGGGGCGGTGTGGCCTTGGCAGCGCGGTCGGTGATGGTGTCTGTCATCTGGCACAGCCTCTTTGTCCGGTGGGCAGATTGCCCACCCTACGCTTGCGTCGTGTTGTCGGAGGTAGGGTGGGCAATGCTGCCCACCCTTGGGAGAGGAGGACTTAGAGCTTGCCTTCGTCTTCGAAGGTTTCGGTCCAGTCCTCGATCAGCTTGTCGAGTGCCTCCTGTGCGGTGCCTTGATCCGCCACCACGTAATCGTGGATGCGTTTCTGCATCGCCAGCAGCAGTTCGGCATAGGCCGGTTCCTGCCAGAAGTCCTGGACGTCGTTCATCGCCTCGAGGAAATCGCCCGCGAACGGTGCGCTGTCCTTGAACCCTGGATCGTTCAGAACCGAGTTATGCGCCGAATACCCCCCCAGTTCCCACCACTTGGCCTGCACCTCGGGGTTGGCGAACCACTTGATGTACTCAAGGGCTGCATCCTGCTTGTCACTATAAGCGACCACGCTGATCCCCTGCCCGCCCAGGGTCGAACCCGCCTGGTTCTGGGGTGGGTTCACGAAGAAGTCGATCTTGTCCCCGCCGGTGTTGGGATCGGCATAGAGGCCCGGGAAGAAGGCAAACCAGTTCATCGCCATGGCGACCTGACCTGATTTGAATGCATCGAGCGACTCGCCCATATAGGAGTTGGTGTAGCCCGGTGGTGTGGCAGTTTCGTAAAACTCCTTATAGAATTCAAGCGCTTCGACCGCCTCGGGTGAGTTCACCGCCCCTTCCATGTCGTAGGACCCAGGCGTGTTTTCGTATTTGAACCCCCACGGGTACAGCGCCGAGGTCACACCCATCGTGATCCCTTCGGACCCGCGTTCGGTAAAGATCGACGCGCCATAGACGGTCTTGCCATCGATCTCGCGGCCCTGGAAGAACTGGGCGATCTGCAGCATCTCGCGCTGGCTTTGCGGCTCGCGCAGGTCCTGGCCCGTCGCGTCTTTGTACGCGGCCTGGATGTCAGGATCAGCAAACCAGTCCTTGCGATAGAACCAGCCGTTGGCGTCCCCCATCGCGGGCAGCGCGTAGTAGTTGGGCGTGCCCTTGGGCCATGTGGAATAGGCATAAACGGTCGCGGGGGCGAAATCGTCCATGCTGATCCCTTCGGCGTC
>JBCDEK010000044.1:0-24863 GCA_039179785.1 Pseudomonadota bacterium
ATAGGTGAAGGCCCAGATCACGAAGGGCTGCATCAGCATGAACACCCCGACCGCGATGATGATGGTGGCCACCATTTCCCAGGGCCCGCGGCGCAGGCGCAGAAGGCCGTTGAAGAACTCACTCATTTGCGGACCGCTCCGACGGTGATGCCCCGCAGCAGGTGTTTGCGCAGCAGGATGGTGAAGATCATGACGGGCAGCAGGAAGATCGTGACGCCGGCGGCGATGGCGGGCCAGTCGAGGCCGCCGATGCCGATGATCGTTGGGATGAAGGGCGGGGCCGTCTGGGCGTTGGCGGTCGTCAGGAGGACGGCGAAGGCGTATTCGTTCCACGAAAAGATCAGGCAGAAGATCGCGGTCGAGGCGATGCCGGTCACGGCCTGTGGCAGGACGACTTTGTAGAAGGCCTGGAACCGGGTGTAGCCGTCGATCAGGGCCGCTTCCTCGTATTCGGTGGGGATCCCGTCGATGAAGCTTTTGAGAAGCCAGACCGCGAGCGAGATGTTCACCGCCGTGTAAAGCAGGATCATCCCCAGATGCGTGTCCGACAGCCCGAGGTTGCGGTACATCAGGAAGATCGGGATCGCGACGGCGATGGGCGGCATCATCCGCGTGGAGAGGATGAAGAACAGCAGGTCATCGGCCAGCGGGATCTTGAAGCGGCTAAAGGCGTAGGCGGCCAGCGTGCCCAAAAAGACGCTGAGGAAGGTTGAGCCAAAGCCGATGATGACCGAGTTCAGGAACCGCTCGCCGAACTTCGAGGGGCCGACGATGACCATATCGTATTGGCGCACAATCTCGTCCGCCCAGTTTTCGGGCGGGTTGGCGGCCAGAAACTCATCGGTTTGCCGGGTGCGGGTGGTGAAGAGGTTCACATAGCCTTCGAGCGTCGGTTGAAAACCCGCCGGGCTGTCCGATCCGATCACGTATTTCGGGGGGTAGGCGATGGCGTCGGCGGGGCTTTTGAACCCGGTGATCGCGATCCAGACAAGCGGGATCATCGTGATCAGCGCGTAAAGGATGACCAGCGTGCCCGCGCACCACTTGGTGCGGCTGGAGGGTTCGGTGACGGAAAAACTGCTCATTGGTTTTCCTCCCGCCATTTGATGCAGGCACGTTCGTTAGCCTCTGCGCCTCCTTCGTTGCATTCACAGGGCAGCCCGTCGCGGTCGCGATCCAAACCGCCGCACCACGTCGTGTGACCATAGGTGTCTAAACAGTACCGTACCGCGTCAGCATGGGTTGGAAATGAGGCGCAAGAAACCTCCCCCGCCGCGATTGTCGCTCCGTTTGCGGCCTTCCCATGGGCATGAGCGAAAACCACCCAAGCAACGAATAGCAGCGCAACAAAATGAAACGAGGAGAAGACTTGTGACATCATCTTTCTTTCACCTTGTTGAGGGCTTTCACGTAGATTGAGGCGAGGCCGAAGACCGTGACGAAGAGGATGATCGCGTAGGCCGAGGCGTAGCCCGTGCGCCATTTCTCGAACGCTTCGCGCTTGAGGTTGATCGAGGTCAGTTCGGTCACCGATCCCGGCCCGCCGCCGGTGAGCTGAACCACGAGGTCAAACATCTTGAAGTTCTCGATCCCGCGGAAGAGGACCGCCAGCATCAGGAAGGGCAGCACCATGGGGATGGTGATCGTAAAGAACTGTCGCAGTTTCGAGGCGCGGTCGATTTCGGCCGCCTCGTAGATGTAGTCGGGGATGCTTCGGAGCCCGGCCAGGCAGATGAGCATGACAAAGGGCGTCCACATCCAGGTGTCCACGATGACGATGGACCAGGGCGCAAGGTTGACCTGGCCCAGCATCTCAAAGCTCGACGGGTCGCGCCCGGTGAAGAAGCTGACGATGTAGTTAAAGAGGCCAATCTGCGGCTGATACAGGAACTTCCAGAAGTTTCCGACCACCGCGGGCGAGAGCATCATCGGCAGCACGATGATCGTCGTCCAGAGATCGTTGCCCTTGAACTTCTTGTTGATCAGCCAGGCCAGTGTGAAGCCGATCAGGACCTGAAAGAAGATCGTCCAGAACAGGAAATGCGCCGTGGCCTGCATGTTCAGCCAGATGTCGCTGTCGGTCAGGATGCGTTCGTAATTCCTGAGCCCGATGAATTCCGGTTCGCGGTTCAGGCGGTTCGCGCGGTAGTTCGTAAAGCTGAGCCGGATCGTCCAGATCAACGGGAAGATGTTGATCGCGAGCAAAAGAAAGATCGTCGGCGCCACGAAGATCCAGGCGATCGCCCGATCCGAGAGGCCCTTGATTTTGCGCGCAACGGGGGCGGGCGTTGCCGCGGCAACGCGATCTATCGTCCGGTCAGACATGGCTGTGGCCTGTTACAGGGTGGGTGCGCCGGGACCGGTTGAGCCCCGGCGCGCTGTTGGTGCGGCGCGCAGGTGACCTGCGCGCCCGCCGATCCTAGAGCTTGCCTTCGTCTTCGAAGACTTCGGTCCAATCCTCGATCAGCTTATCAAGCGCTTCCTGCGCGGTGCCTACATCGGCCACGACGTAGTCATGGATGCGCTTTTGCATGGCCAGAAGCAGTTCGGCATAGGCCGGCTCTTGCCAGAAGTCCTGAACGCCATCCATCGCTTCAAGGAAGTCGCCCGCAAAGGGCTGGCTGTCGACGAAGCTGGGGTCTTGCAGGACCGAGTTATGGGCCGAGTAGCCACCCAGTTCCCACCACTTGGCCTGCACATCGGGCTGGGCAAACCACTTGATGTATTCAAGGGCTGCATCCTGCTTGTCCGAATAGCTGACAACCGAGATCCCCTGGCCGCCCAACGTGGAGGCCGCGATGTTCTGCGGCGGGTTCACGAAGAAGTCGATCTTGTCACCGCCCGTGGCCGGGTCGGCATAGAGGCCCGGGAAGAAGGCGAACCAGTTCATGGCCATGGCGACCTGACCCGATTTGAACGCGTCCAGCGATTCACCCATGTACGAGTTCGTGTATCCCGGCGGTGTCGCGGTCTGGTACAGCTCTTTGTAGAACTCCAGCGCTTCCACGGCTTCGGGCGAGTTCACGGCCCCTTGCATGTCATAGGTGCCGGGTTCGTTTTCGTACTTGAAGCCCCAGGGGTAGAGCGCGGATGTCACGCCCATGGTGATCCCTTCCGAGCCCCGTTCAGTAAAGATCGCGGCGCCGTAGACGGTTTGGCCATCGACCTCGCGGCCCTGGAAGAACTGGGCGATCTGAAGCAGCTCGCGCTGGGTCTGAGGTTCGCGCAGCTCTTCGCCCGTGGCGTCCATGTAGGCGGCCTTGATGTCGTCACGCTCGAACCAGTCCTTGCGATAGAACCAGCCGTTGGCGTCCCCCATCGCGGGCAGCGCGTAGTAGTTGGGCGTGCCCTTGGGCCATGTGGAATAGGCATAAACGGTCGCGGGGGCGAAATCGTCCATGCTGATCCCTTCGGCGTCGAAGAAGTCGTTCAGCTTGACGTAATGACCATTCTCGGCACCGCCGCCGATCCACTGGCTGTCGCCTATCAGCAGGTCACACAGCTTGCCGCCCGAATTCAGCTCGTTCAGCATCCGGTCCGCGAAATTGGGCCAGGGGATGAACTCGAAGTTCATACTGTGGCCGGACTGCGCCTCAAATTCCTTGCTCAACTCGACAAGCGCGTTGGCCGGGTCCCAGGCGGCCCAGCACAGTGTCAAATCCTCTGCCATGGCCATCGTGGGCACACTGACAGACGTCATCAGGGCCGCACAGGCGGCGGCTGAAGTCACTTTTTTCATATGATCCTCCCTAGGGGTCACATCTGTGCGGTGACCCTAAGGAAACGCTATTTGAGGGACGTACATCATGTCAACGCATTTTTGAGGAACGTTCATCATTTTCGCCCACAAAACCACAAGACGCTGATTAATATAGATTATTTCCGTCGCGCCGCACCCCACCCCATCCGTGTCGCACCACCCGGCACATCCAACCACGCCCAAGGCGAGTCGCCCGTGCCTGCGACACAGTCGCCCGCACCGCGCCCCCGACCGGAACGGATGCAACCGCCCCGCGTTTCCTCTTCAATCAAAACGGAAAGGATACCTCATGACTGTCGAAGCACTGATCTTCATCCTTCCTGCACTGACCTTTGCGATGGTGCTTGTCTGGGTCTGGCTCAGCAAGCGCAGAACCGAACGCAAGCTGGAGGACCCGAACTCGGACCCCTCCAGCCTGGCCAAGGATGGTTAACGAAAGCGGGGCGCGTTGAGGCGCCCCGTTTTTTTATGCGTCGTCTTCAATCTCGTGGCGGATCTGGGCATAGGTCATCATCGTGAACACCGCCGTCCCACCAATGATATTGCCAATCAGAACCGGCAGGAAAAAGCCAAAGATCGCCGGACCAAACCCGATCATCCCCTGCACTGCCAGCACCGCCATCTCGACCGATCCGGCGATGATATGGGTGAAATCCCCCAACGCAATCAACCAGGTAAAGATCACGATCAACAAAACCTCGTTGTTCTGGGCCGAAGGCAACATCCACACGATTGCCGCAATCAGAATACCCGCGGGAATACCCCGCACCAGCCCTTCAAGCGGCGGAAATCCTGTGGCGTGCTTGCTCAGATCGGTCACCACCGCCAACAGGTCGGGCGTCAGCACCGGCGTAAAGACCAGAAAGCTCGCGATCACAAACGCCCCGATGATATTGGCAAACAGCACCACGCTCCATAGCGTGCAAACGCGCGTCAGCACCGACCGCGTCGGCGTCAACACAGCGGGCACCACCGTGGTGATCGTGTTTTCGGTAAACAGCTGCATCCGCCCCAGAATCACCAGCAGGAACCCCAGCGAATACCCCATATTCTCGACGATGAACCGCCAGTCGGTATCGGGCAGATAAGCGCGCAGATACGCCTCTCCCAGCACCGAAAAGCTGATCAGAATGCCCGCGGCGATGCCCGACCAGAACAGCGTCTTGATCGGTCGGTCCAACTCCTCTTCGCCATGGCGGCGGATCGTCTCAAAGATCAGCTTCGGGGACAGACCCGATGCTTCATCGACGGCTTCGTTTTCTTTGCGTTCCTCGACAAGTGTCGGCGAAGAGGATGACGTCATGCGCTATCTGCCCCTGTGAGTGTGTGTATGATGACATACGCAAGAGCGTGGTTTTGGTTCCGCACGCGCGCGTGCAACGCCGCGATAACAGGAACGCCGGCAGGCCAATATCGGGCCAATCCACGAAAAACCCGGAACATTACACCCGCAGGCGCGTTTCAACTTCGACATATCTGACGAAGGAGACCACCATGTCGGCACCCGACACCAATATCGAAACGCAGAAACGCAAACACTGGTTTGTCCTGGCCGGTATGGGTGCTGTCGTCCTGGTCGCGGGCCTGATCTTTATCGCCAACATCAATGCCAGCGTCGATGACGATGCCGCGCTGGTCGAAGACGACGCGCAGATGATCGAGACGCAGGATTAAGCAAGATCAGGCGTATTTCCCACAGTGCATCGGACCAGAATCATGCCCACAGACCACGACGCATCAATCGGCTCAGAGGCCCGGAATGACCTCGGCGATACACCTGTCCAGATCGCTGTTCGAAAACGGCCGCATCAGAAACCCGGTGCCAAAGTCCTGCGCCAGTTCAGGATGGCCGTTGATCAGCACGACACGCGCCTTGGCGGCGTGCAGCCGTGTCAACAAGGTGTCGAAATAGCTGTCTTCGCGATCAAACGCGATCAGCGCCAGCGACGGCGGCGTGCTGCTGGCGTCCATCCGCGCAAGCCCGGTCGCGCTGTCACGCGCGTGCAGAACTTCGCTCAGGTCAAATCGACGCAAAGCATCGGCAATGTCCTCGGCTTCGACAAAGCTGGGCGTGACGATCAAGGCGACAGACCGACCAATGCTGTTTTGCGTGTTCATGATGTGCGCTCCTGTCCTCAGATGTCTGTGACATCTCATTCGAGCGCCCGAGGGAGCAATAAACTATGACATATCAAGGAAATATTTCGACGGTTGATTGTGCGCAATGTCCGTTGCGCAAACGTGATGTGTTCCTGTCCTTCTCGGACGACGAAGTGTCCTTTATGAAAAGGTTCAAAACAGGGGAAATGGTAGCCGATACCGGCACGCAACTTTTCATGGAAGGGGCCAAGGCGGCCCAACTCTATACCGTGCTGTCCGGGATGGGCATACGCTATAAGACACTCGAAGATGGCCGCCGTCAGGTGATAGGCTTTGTCATGCCCGGCGATTTTGTCGGTCTGCAAGCGGGTGTCATGGAAGAGATGTGTCATTCGGTCGAAGCCTCGACACCGATGCGCTTGTGCGTCTTCAATCGCAGCCGCGTCTATGAATTGTTCAAGCGTCAGCCCGAAAGGGCCTATGCCCTCACCCATGTCGCCGCCGTGGAAGAGCATTTTCTGGGCGACGCGCTCGCCACCGTCGGGCAGCGCGGTGCGTTCGAGAAAGTGGCGTGGAGCCTGCACAGGTTCTTTCGTCGCGCTGACGCGCTGGGCCTCACCACAAAAGGCACCTGTCCCCTGCCCTTTCGCCAGCAGGATTTGGCAGACGCCTTGGGCCTGTCTCTGGTGCACACCAACAAAACGCTGGCCAAGCTCAAGGCGCAACAGGTGGTGGCCTGGGCGAATGGTGCGTTGAAAGTCCTGGACGAAGACAAGCTGACCGAACTCTCGCGCATCGATCCCGACCACATGCCGTCCCGCCCGCTGATTTAGGGACCGGGCACTGCGGTCCGGTAGGTCATATATCGGGTCTTTGATCTGACAAAAGGTGTGGCAGGTGGGCCAGCGGGTCTTCTAAGCGACAGGGCGCATGCAGACGCGCATTCGTTGCTGCTTTTAAGCGCTGCAGGCGGGCCGGGACATCCTGCCTCGGCATAAAAGGGGTGCAAAATGGCGCGATCCCATCAGCACGCCTGTGTTGTGATGGCCCTCAGCCTTGTCTTCAGACTGCTCCACATATCCTGTTGTCGTTGCGTCGCGGGCGCAGGCACAAAGGTTTGACTGCGAGGCTTACCCTACCTTCAACGGCCCTGCCCCCCAGCCCATAGTTTCGCCCATTCTATGCATACAAGGTCGCCGCGCGGCTAAACTCCGCACGTCCCCTACTCAAAAGTCTGGCTCTGTAAAATGACCGGCACAAACAGACCTGACAGCATACGCAGATGCCCCCACTTCCGCCTCATCGCAGCGCTGGCTTAAGCCGATGAACCCGTCGCGGCGGTCTGCCGCGCAGCCTCTGTCGCCCAGGGTTTGGGTGCCGACGGGGTGACCTGCACAAACGGAAACGACACCGCATAATGATAGGCATCGTCCGAGGGCGCGCGCGTCTCATCCCCATCCAGCTGCGCCACAAAGGCCCGCATCAGGCGCGATCCGATCCCGCCCGGCTCAATGGGGGGGGCCGCCTGATCCGCGTCCGGGTTGGTTGAATTCTCCACCCGAAAACAAAGCGTCGCCTCATCCACCCAGGCAAAGCTCACATGGATCGTCGGTGTCTTGCCGTCCGCCGCATCCACATATTTCACCGCATTTGTCAGCGCCTCAGCCGCCAGCATCGACAGCGTCACCGCCTGATCCTGCCCCAGCTGGATCGACATGATGTCCGTCGTCACCTTGACCCCCCGCTTGAGATTGTGCGCCACAGGCGTCAACTCGCCCACCAGCCGCTCAAACAGGCCCTTGGTGTCCACACTTGTCTCATTCGACGTGGAATTCAGCGTCTGATGCACGGTGGCCAGACCGCGCACACGGTATTGCAACTGCGACAGCACCGCCCGCGCCTCGGGTGCGGTCGCCGCCCGCGCATGCATGTTCATGATCGACGCGATCAGCTGCAGGTTGTTCTTCACCCGGTGATGGATTTCGCGCAGCAGAACCGTCTTTTCCTCCAGATCCTGATCCGCCTGTGCCTCGGCCCGCATCAACGCCTGCACCATGCGGTTAAACGACGTCTCCAGCACCTCGAACTCCGCCGGCGGATCGTCCAGCACCAGCTTGGGATCCTCCCGCTCGCCCAAAGCAAACCGACGCATCGCGCCGCGCAAATCGTAAATGTGCCGGATCACCAGACGGTGCAGCCCCAGAAACGCAACCGCAATACCGGCAAACCACATCAGGATCGGGAACAGCAGTGGCACCCAAAGCGCCGCGCCGCCCACACCGCCGACCCCCTGATCGGTGGCCCAGGACCCGACCACAACCACCTCGCCCGGGATGATATCGGCCACCGCAAACAACCGCGACCGGCCGTCAATCGCCTCCCCGCGAAAGGTCTCGCCCGCCAAATCCAGAAACGCCACCGGTGCCACATCAACCGGCAACAACCCACCCGCCTCATCCAGGGCCGAGGTCGCCGACAGGATACGCCCCTCCTGGTTCAGCGACACATATTCCAGACCAATCTCGCCCCCCCCCCGCAGCGCCGACAGGCTGGACAGGTCATTGGGCACCGACAGCGACACGAACCCCGCCAATGTGCCATCGATCTCGACCGGGTTGCTCACAATCACGACAGACCGCTCCGTCACCGTACCGGACCGGCTGACCTCAAACATCTGCGTGCGCCGTTCCATGGCGCGCGCAAAGCCGGGATCATCCGAAAAATCGGCCACCTCTCCCGCCGACGCGCATTCCATCAGCCCGTCGGCACCAATGAACCCGGCAAAGATATACGTGTCCTGCCGCGCAATGAAATCCCGCATCACGGCAGAACACCGGTCCGCATCGTCCAGCACCGCAAAGACCAGCGCCCCCAGCCCTTCGGCCGCCCCGCGCGCGCGCTGCAACAGGTGCCGCTCAGCCGATGCCGCACGTTCGGTCTGGGAGAGTATGATTTCCTGCGACAGCCGCGTCGTACTGCTGACAACCTGGTTGGTTTGCCACAGCGCGATGGCCCCCAGTGGGAACAGCGCCAGGGTCATCAGCCCGGCCAACCGGACAAAAAGCCCCCGTGTCGTCAGTTCCCGCCGCAAAGGTCAGGCCGCGCTTTGGTTCGCGACAATCCCCGCCGTCACACTGTCGGTCATTTCGATCGCTTCGGCCTCTTCCACGGCCATCAACTCGGCCAGTCGCGCACGCCCCCGGTTCACACGGCTCTTGATCGTGCCAACGGCAACCCCGCAGGTGTCCGCCGCCTCTTCGTAGGAAAAGCCACCCGCCCCGACCAAAATCAACGCCTCGCGCTGTTCATCTGTCAGCTGATCAAAAGCCACGTTGAAATCACGCATCGCAAGCCGCCCATCATGGTCGGGCTTTTGCGCCAGCGTATCGGCATAGGCGCCGTCCACATCCTCGACCTCGCGCTTGCGCTTGCGGTGCAGCGAATAATAGGTGTTGCGCAGGATCGTGAACAACCACGCGCGCATGTTCGACCCGGGTTCGAACTTGTCGATATTGGTCCAAGCCTTGATCAGCGCATCCTGCACCAGATCGTCCGCCGTCGCGCCATTCCGGCACAGGCTCAGCGCAAAGGCGCGCAGCGGGCCCAGATGCTCGACCAACTCATCGCGCGGATCACTGCTCATGCGACGGGCCCCCATCGGTCGACGACCCACCGCCCGGCGTTCCCTCGCCCGACCGCAGCTTGCCCAACAGTTCTGTAAACCTGTCGGGCACCGGCTCGCTGGCCAGATCTTCGAACGCGCGCTTCAAATTGGCGTCGATCAATTCATCTACGTCTGTCTTGCGGGAATCCGGTTTCATGGTTTGCTTCTATACCATCATATTTTTGCACACTGATCGGAACCAATACGCGCGACCACACGTATAGTTCCAAGGATAGCTTGAAAAAAGGCAAAGAAAATGAACAAAGACGCACGGGAGCAGATGGCGGACGATCTCGGAGCCAACCTTCCCTACCTGCGGCGCTATGCGCGTGCACTCACCGGCAACCAGTCCAGCGGCGACGCCTATGCCCTGGCCACCCTCGAAGCGATCCTCGCCGACCCCGATATGTTCAGCACGGCAGCGGGCCCGAAAACGGCCCTGTTTCGCAACTTCCACGCCATCTGGACAACATCCGGCGCCACCTTTGGCGATGATGTCGACATCGGCGGCGTGGCAAAGCGCGCCCGCGATCATCTGGCCAAGCTGACACCCAACACGCGCGAGGCGCTGCTTCTGCACACGGTCGAGGAATTCTCGGCCGACGAGGTGGGGTTCATCATGGATATCTCCGCCGACGAGGCTCAGGAGTTGATTGGCATCGCCTATACCGAGATGAGCCAGCATATTTCTGGCCGCGTGATGATCATCGAGGATGAGGCGATCATATCTATGGACCTTGAATCCATCGTTACCGATATGGGGCACCGCGTCACCGGCATTGCCCGCACACGTGACCGCGCCGTTCAGTTGGCCGGAGAAGAGCAGGCTGACCTGATCCTGTCCGACATTCAGTTGGCAGATGATTCCAGCGGCATCGACGCCGTGAATGACATTTTGGGCAAACACGGCGATCGCCCGGTGATCTTCATCACCGCCTTCCCGGAACGGCTGCTGACCGGTCAGGGACCGGAACCCGCATTCCTGATCTCCAAGCCCTATACCGAAGCGCAGGTAAAATCGGCGGTCAGTCAGGCCATGTTCTTTTCGTCCACCGAAACCCTCAAAGCCTGAACCAAAGCCGCATCAGATGAACCCGCAACACACCTGATCATCTCACGCCGTGAAATCTTTGATGTCAGGCAGCGTCAGGTGATTCAGGTTTTTCGATTTCTGCTCTAATGTCCCCCACCGCTCTGACCGCGGTGGGGGACCTTTGCGTCAGGTCTTGGCAATTGCGCGCAGCATCCAGGCCGCCTGCTCGTGAAAGGCGGACCGGGCCGTTGCCAGATCTTCGGTTACGATATCCCGATTGTCCGCCGCCAGTTCGGCCAACGCATGCAGCCGGTGCGCCAGACGCTCGTGATCTGCCGCCAAGTCTTCCACCATCTGAGCGGTCGAAATCTCCCCTGCGCGGTCTTCGACCCGCGACCGGCTCACGATATCTCTCAGTGACGATGGCGCCAATTCACCCAGCGCCCGGATGCGCTCGGCCAGTTCGTCAGCGGCCTCGAACATGTTGGAATAATGCTCTTCGGTCAGGTTGTGCACGGAATAGAAAAGTGGCCCTTCGACATTCCAGTGATAGGCGTGTGTCTTGAACACCAGGCAATAGGTATCGGCCAGAATATCTGCCAGACCGGACGACACCGTCTCGGTGTTTTGCACCCCGGTTGCGACGTCGTCGCTCGACGGGACAACTTCCAATGCGTCAGCCATGATATACTCCTTTGATGCGAGATGTTGTGTAGAAAACTCACATCATGCGGTTGAGTTCCATTGGCGCAGCCAGTGACAGCAAGGGGCGGTCTGCCCTGCTTCGCGCCAGCGCCGAAAGGATCATCTGTCAACCCTCGCCCGCGGCAGCCCTGTCCTATTCAATGCGATGGGGGCACAGATCGGGTCGCGCGCAGAGGGCTCGTCCAACTCTCTGCTGACGGCCACGCGCCGATCATGGTCGGCTCGCGTTTCGCAGATATCTTGGCCGGTGCCGGTATGCAGCTTGCGCCGCGACGGGTTAAGATTTCACAAAGCCACCGCTCGGTGGTCAAGCCACTGACCTACAAAGAAAATATCTCAAAAATCAAAAACATGCCCGTCCCGCGCCCGTCTGTCCCCGCGGGGACAGATCCCTCACACCGCGTTCGGAAGCGGTTTTCCCTGCACAAAAGCCGCGACATTCTCGACCGCCATCAGCCCCATCGCCTCCCGCACTTCAAGCGCCGCCGTGCCCAGATGCGGCAGCAACGTGACCGTGTCCAGCCCGCGCAACGCGGCAGGCACACGCGGCTCGTGCTCATAGACATCCAACCCCGCCCCCGCGATCTGCCGGCCCTCCAACGCAGCGATCAGCGCGGCCTCGTCCACCACGTCTCCCCGCGCGATGTTGACCAGATGCGCGTGGCTCTGCATCGCCTCCAACACATCCGCGTTGATCAAGTGCCGCGTCTCTGTCCCCCCGGGGACAGCCACAACCAGCACATCCACCGAAACAGCCAGGTCCGACAGTTTGGCAACGCGTGTGGCCGGATGATCCAGCAGCTTTTCCGAGCGGTTGAAATAGGACACGTCCATCCCGAACCCGAAATGACAGCGCCGCGCAATCGCCTGCCCGATGCGGCCCATCCCGACAATACCCACGTGTTTGCCGGTCACGTGCAGGCCCAGCATCTGGGTCGGGTGCCAGCCGGGCCAGGCGTCTGCCCGGACCAAACGCTCGCCTTCGGCGGCGCGCCGGGCGGACATGAGGATGAGCATCATTCCGATGTCGGCGGTGGCGTCCGTGACGGCGCCGGGCGTGTTGGTGACGGCGATGCCTTTGGCCTTGGCAGCGGCCGTGTCGATGTGGTTGTAGCCCACGCCGAAATTGGCGAGGAGTTTGCAGCGTGGACCACCTATCTCATTGATTATCCTTGATGAATATGCATCTCCGAGTGTCGGCAACACAACATCAAACTCGGTCAGACCACGCCGCAACTCGTCGTCCGAGAGCGGCAAGGTCTCTTCCCGCACCTCGACATCACAGACGGCCCGGGCCGCAGCAATGACGGTGTCAGGGAGCGGTCGGGTGATCCACAGTTTCATCAGTGCAACCTCCCGCCGATGGGCACGTCCTTGTCCGGGGTCGCCAGCACGATGTCGCCCTTGTCATCCGGGAAACCCAGCACCAGCACTTCGGACATGAAGGGGCCGATCTGGCGTGGGGGGAAGTTCACGACGGCCATGACCTGACGCCCCACCAAGCTATCGACGTCGTAGTGCACCGTGACCTGGGCCGAGGTCTTGCGTTCGCCAATCTCGTCTCCGAAATCGACCCACATCTTGATGGCGGGTTTGCGGGCTTCGGGGAACGGTTCGGTCTTGGTCACACGGCCCACACGGATGTCGACCTTCATAAAGTCATCGAATGAAATTTCAGCCACGGGACAGCTCCTTGGATCGTTCACTTGCTGCTTGAACAGCGCGCTGTAATAGATTGAGAAAGCCGGATTTTTCGTCCATCAAGACATCAAGCGCGGCTTGCGTTGTCCCGTTGGGACTGGTGACGTTGACGCGTAATTGTGCGGGATCTTCGGCGGCGTCCATCGCCAACTGCCCGGCCCCGGCAACCGTTGCCTTGGCCAGTTGCATGGCAAGGTCCTCGGGCAGACCCTGTGCGACACCACCCGCAGCCAGTGTTTCGATCAGGTGAAAGACGTAAGCCGGGCCAGACCCGCTGACGCCGGTGACGGCGTCCATCTGGTGTTCGCCATCGAGCCGGACGACATCGCCTACGGCAGAGAGGAGCATCTCTGCCTCGTCCAGTGCGCCCTGACCCGCGGCATTGGCGCAGATGGCCGTGATCCCGCGCCCCACGGCGGCGGGCGTGTTGGGCATGGCGCGAACGATGGGGCTGGACGCGCCAAAGGCGTCTTCGAAGGTGGAGAGGGGTGTGCCTGCAGCCACAGAGACAAAGACGGTGTCACCACCGCCAAAAGCCGCAATGGCAGGGAGCGCATCGCCCATCATCTGCGGCTTTACGGCGATCAGGATGACAGCGGGGGCGTCAGGCAAATCCGCGTTCACATGCACGCCGATGCCACGCACCCAATCAGAAGGAGCAGGGTCCTGCACCCAAACAGACGATGCAGGAAGGCCTCGGTCCAGCCATCCGGCCAGCATGGCCGAGCCCATCTTGCCACAGCCCAGAAGCACAAGGCCACGGGCTGCGATCCGTGTCTCTATCATGGAAAACCCCTATTCGTTCAGGGGCGAAGGTTAGGCGCGGCCATAAGCCTCCGCAATAGCGACCTGCATCGCATCTTTGGGAGTGCGGTCGCCCCAAACCAGAAGCTGCAAAGCGGGATAATACCGCTCGGCGCTCATGACAGCCGCACCGATCATGGTATCGATCTGTTCGGCGCTGGCCATCTGGCCACCCGACAGGACAAGACCGTAGCGGTAGACCATCAGTTTCTGCTCTTCCCAATAGGTGAAGCTGCCCGCCCAACACTGGTCGTTGACGTGGTTCAGAAGCTCGTACAGACCGCCAAGTTTTTCCTCGGGCGGTTCCATTTCAAAGGTGCAAACCATGCGCAGCGTTTCGTCATAGCCCGACCAGGCCAGCGTGATCGAATAGGTGCGCCACTGCCCTTCGACGGCCATCGCGATCTGGTCGTCTGCGATGCGGTCGAAGTCCCATTCGTGATGCTCGGCCAGATGTTCGACGATGTCGATGGGGTGAATTTCGTCTTCCAGGTACTGCTCGGAAAGGGCCATGGTGCCACCTCTTATACGCTAGTAGCGAGTGGGGCTGGCAGCGCCCCAAGCGCTAGGTGCCTGCTCTGAGATCTCGGGGCGATCCCCCGTGCCTCTACAAGATATGGTGAACGGGGCGTGCGCGTCTGGCAACCCTTTATTTGGGGATAAGCCCAATAAGTTGGGGATATGATGGATTGAGGGGCAAGATGGGGGCAGGTCGGTCCACGCGCGCGATCAATCCAGAGTGTTCAGGATGTCTTGGGTTTCGGGCATCCGCTTGAGCGATTGCTCAATATGCGCGCGCCACCGCGGTCCCACACTGCGCGCTGACGCGTATGCGTGTGACAGATCGTCGGGCCGATCCTCGGCCATCGCCTTGACCAGAAAGGCGGCTTGTTCGCGATCCTTTGCAGATTTCAAATTGCCTGCGCCATCCCGGCGTCGGTCGGCCACGATCAGCTTGTGTATCGCATAGCGTTCGGGGCGAGGCACCTGCACCAGCACGCCGGAACGATAGAGAGTCGCGGCTGGGATCGGGTCAGCGATCAGGAAGTTGAGATAGTTCAACGCCTGCGCATTGACGCCCAGTGCGGGCAGATCGCGCACGGTTTCATCGCCAAAGGCGGGTGTCAGGAATTCAACCAGTTGGCCGCTGCCCCCCTGCGCCCAGCGCCATGTGCGGTGGGGATCGACGCCGGGCAAGGGATCAAACTTCAGGGCCGAAAAGGTATCGGCAAGACCGGGATCGACCTGATCCTGCAAGGCCACGCTGAGTTTCTGGAATTGGGCGATGTCGATGTCATTTGTATTGGCCATGCCCCCAAGCGGCAGTCGCATGCCAAGCTCACCCTCATACAGGCGAAAGGCATGGGTTCCGACAATCGTGCCGCCGAGCCGAAATGTCCCCGCAGCCGCCATGGCGGACAGGATCGCGCCTGTCGCCCTATCGGTCGGTGTCATCCCCTCGACCCGCAGCAACCGCACCAGTCGCGACCGCTCCGCCTGCCGCTCTTTGGCGGTTTCGCGCAACTGTTCGATTCGGTCGATGCGCGCGCGGGTCTCATCCGTGTCTTCTCCGATATAGACAAAGCGCATGTCGGACCCGACACGGCGCGCGGCGTACCAATAGCCCTTGTCACCACGTGGCTTCAGGGTCGGCTTGCCCGCGATCCCCGACATCGCATCGTCCTTCAGGAGACGGACAAGATCAGTATAGGCGCTGGTGGCAATGCTGCTGAGGGGGGTCATGCCTATCACTTTTAGGTTTTGCTTGGCACGCCTATGCCTAACAAATTATAAAAATGCTAGGCAATCGGACTGTCGCCGGATTCAGGGTGTGCCAAATGCAACACTGTGCCCCGCGGCTCTGCGCCAGTTTGCCCGCGTCGCGCCCGCTCACAAAAAAAGCCCGGTTCGAACCCGGGCTTTCGTCAATCAACTGCGAAAGGGTTTACTTGCCCTCAAGCGCCTCGATCCGGGCCTTGAGCGCTTCGTTTTCTTCGCGGGCCTTTTGCGCCATGGCGCGCACGGCGTCGAATTCCTCGCGCGTGACAAAGTCGCGGTCGGCAAGCCAGCGGTCGATCATGGATTTCATCGCCGTCTCGGCCTCGTCCCGGGCGCCCTGGGCCACGCCCATCGCGTTGGTCATCAGTTGCGAGATGTCGTCGAAAATCTTGCCGCGTGCCTGCATGGTCTGGTGATCCTTTGAAACCTGACCCCTATATGGGCACCAAAGAGCGTCGGGGCAAGGTTGACCTGCCCCGCGCACAGGGGCATTCAGACGCAGATGACAGGCGCCCTTCCCTTCCCCGATATCTCGCCCGAGATCTTTTCGATCTCGATCTTTGGTTTTGAGCTGGCCCTGCGCTGGTATGCGCTGGCCTATATCGTGGGCATTATCATCGGCTGGCGGCTGGTGGTGATGGCACTGAAGGCCCCGCGGCTGTGGCCCGCGCAGACGCCGCCGCTGAGCCCCGGCCAGACCGAGGACATGCTGACCTGGATCATCCTGGGCGTGCTGCTGGGGGGGCGGCTGGGGTATGTGCTGTTCTACCAGCCCGGTGTGTATCTGAGCGATCCGCTCGCGATCATCGCGATCTGGGAGGGGGGCATGTCCTTTCATGGGGGTATGCTGGGGGTCATTCTGGCCTTTTGGATTTACACGCGGCGGCACGGGGCGCCGCTGCTCACCACGGCGGATGCGGTGGCTTTGGGCGTGCCGCCGGGGTTGCTGCTGGGGCGGCTGGCGAATTTCATCAATGCGGAGTTGTGGGGGCGGCCCACCGATCTGCCCTGGGGCGTGGTGTTTCCCGGACAGGCGGCGCAGTTCTGCCCTGACATCGTGGGGGCCTGCGCGCGCCATCCCTCACAGCTGTACGAGGCGTTTCTTGAGGGCCTGGTCCTGCTGGTCGTCCTGCTCTGGATCGCGTGGCGGCGGGAGGCGCTGAAGCGGCCCGGGCTGGTGACGGGCGTGTTCCTGCTGGGCTACGGGGCCAGCCGCTTTGTGGTCGAGTTCGTGAGGCAGCCCGATGCGCAGTTCATCTCGGACGGCAATCCGTTGGGACTGGCGTGGCATGTGGGCGGCTATGGGCTGACCATGGGGCAGATCCTGTCGCTGCCGATGATCCTGCTGGGGCTGTGGCTGATCACCCGCGCCCGGCGCCGCGCCGCCCTGCCCGCATGAGCCTGCGTGATCTGCTGATCGCGCGCATTGCGGGCCAAGGGCCCATCACCGTGGCCGATTACATGGCCGAGGCGCTGCTGCATCCGACATATGGCTACTACTCCACCCGTGACCCGCTGGGGGCCCAGGGTGATTTCACCACGGCCCCCGAGATCAGCCAGATGTTTGGCGAACTTGTCGGGCTGTCACTGGCCCAAAGCTGGCTGGATCAGGGCGCGCCCACCCCGTTCACCCTGGCTGAACTGGGACCGGGGCGCGGCACGCTGATGGCCGATATCCTGCGCGCGACCGCGCGTGTGCCGGGCTTTCACGACGCCGCCCGGATCACGCTGGTCGAAGCCTCCCGCACCCTGCGCAACGCGCAAGGCGCCAACCTGTCCGCCTATGAAACCACCTATGTGGACACCGCAGACGCCCTGCCTGACACCCCCCTGTGGCTGGTTGCAAACGAGTTTTTCGACGCCCTGCCCATCCGCCAATTCCAGCGCGACGGGGACGGCTGGCGCGAGCGCTGCGTGGGGCTGAGTGATGGCGCGCTGACCTTTGGCCTATCGCCCAACGCCACCAATGCGCAGCTTGCACATCGGCTGGACGACACGGGCGACGACCAACTGGTCGAGACCTGTCCCACCGCGGCCCCCATCGTGTCAGCCATCGGACAACGGATCGCGGCCCATGGCGGGGCAGCGCTGATCATCGATTACGGCGACTGGCGGTCGCTGGGCGACACGCTGCAAGCGGTGCAAGACCACGCGCCCGTTGATCCGCTCGCGGCCCCCGGGGACGCTGACCTGACAGCCCATGTGGATTTCGAAGCGCTGGCCACCGCGGCCGCCCCCGCCGCCCACAGCCGGGTCACGCCGCAGGGCGTGTTTCTTGAACGTTTGGGCATCACGGCACGGGCGCAGGCACTGGCCGCAAAAATGGACGGTCCCGCACTGAAGACCCACATCGCTGCACATCGGCGGTTGACGCACCCGGGTGAAATGGGAAACCTGTTCAAAGTGCTAGGCCTCTACCCAGCCACCGCTGCCCCGCCGCCCGGACTGGAACCATGACGCTCGAAATTCTGACTGCCGACACCCTCGCGCCGGTGCGCCATGGGTTTTTCACCCGCAAGGGCGGCGCGTCGTCGGGCATCTTTTCGGGGCTGAACTGCGGCACCGGCAGTTCGGACCAGACCGAAATCGTGGCCATCAACCGCGCCCGCGCCGCCGACGCGATGGGGGTCGAGGCCACCCATCTGGCAGGGGTGCATCAGGTCCATTCGGCTGATGCCATCGCTGTCACAACTCCACCCGACCCCAAGCCCAAAGCCGACGCGCTGGTCACCGCGACACCCGGCGTCGCCCTGTCCATCCTGACCGCCGATTGCCAGCCCGTGCTTTTTGCGGACGCGCAGGCGGGGGTGATCGGCGCGGCCCATGCGGGCTGGAAAGGCGCGCAGGCAGGGGTGCTTGAGGCCACGGTGGACGCCATGGTCGGGCTGGGGGCGGACCGCGCGCGCATCCACGCGGTCATCGGCCCGACGATCAGCCAGCGCGCCTATGAGGTGGGGCCGGAATTCTTTGACATCTTTCTGGACGAAGACCCCGAGAACACGCGCTTTTTCGCCGGGGGCGACGGCGACCGGATGCATTTCGACCTGCCCGGCTATGGCCTGATGCGCCTGAGGGCTGCGGGCATCGCCTCTGCCGAATGGACGCGGCACTGCACCTATTTCGATCCGGGCCGCTTTTATTCCTACCGCCGGTCCGTGCATGAAAAGGACCCCGACTACGGACGGTTGCTGTCGTCAATCGTGCTGTGATTGTGGCCCAAACGGGGCTTGGTCGGGGACTGTGTTGCGCGTGACACGCCCCGTTTTCGCCGCGTATGAAGGCAAATCCGCATCTTTGCCTGCGCCACAATCTGATGTGAATGTGTCTAAAATGTTTTTAAAAAGCTAAACATCGGCCCCAAACCCGCCCCATTGATCCGCGACTGTAACAGGTGAACGGGTCGACCGGACCCGCTGGACTGGGCAAAGGACCAATACGATGAAACAAGCTCGCTTTATCAAGGCCACAACCGACGCTGCCAAACAGACCACGGTTGAAATGCCCTGGGCCCGCGGCAAGCGCCGGGCTGCGTTTGTCAACAAACGCCGGGTCGTGGTCGAGTTTCGCCGCACGGCCTGAGGGCCGCAGCCACCGAATCAGATTATGGCACGCGTGGGCGCGTGCGCGTGGACAATAGCTGCAAGGGGCGTGCCATTGGTGCGCCCTTTTGTGTTTATGTGTCCAAAGCTTTGACAATTTGCGTCAATTCCGTGAATTAACCTCCATCATCTTGACACATGGATGCGTTCCGTCTGTCGTCGTCGGTGGGGGCCGATGCAGATGTGACCAGTATTACGAGGTTACACATGACACCCGCCGCTGCCCTGCGCGCACCAAGCGCACATTTTGATAAGTATATTGCACCCATGGCTCGGCCAGAGACGACACCTTTGCGCACATTCGAAGTTGCAGCCCTGCGGGCCGATGGATCGCGCAGTGTCGCCACGTTCAAGGCCCCCGCATTGCCACTGTTTGAGGGCGCGTTTTCCGCCTTTGCCCGGGGTGTGGTGCTGTCGGGCCCCGAGGGCGGGGTCGCGATCGAGGATTTGCAGCCGGGGGATTGGTTGAGCACGTCGGCGGGGGCCCCGGCACAGGTGGTGTGGATCGGATCGTCAAGTTTCGTGCCGTCGGACGCGGGCCGCCGCATCCCGCTGATCCGCATCATGGCCGACAGCTTTGGCCAGAACCGGCCCGCGTCCTTCATCACGGTGGGTCCCGCAGCGCGGCTGTTGCAGACCCCTGCCCACCTGCGCGGCACCGCGGGGGGTGCGCCGCTCTTGACGCTGGCCTCGGCCTTTGTGGACAATGTGAATGTGATCGAAGTGGTCCCACCCACGCCGATCCGGCTGTTCCACATCTGCCTCACGCGCCACGCGGCGGTGGATGTCGGCGGCATTGAGGTCGAAACCTTTCACCCCGGCCAGCACGCCATCCGGCAGGTGTCGCATGCCCAGCGCGACCTGTTCCTGTCGATGTTCCCGCACATCGCGCATGTGACCGATTTCGGCCCCCTGGCGCACCCCCGCGCGCCCGAGGCAGAGGCGGTGGGCTAGGCCGACTTCGCCAGCCGCTCTTCGAGCACATCAAACGGCACGCCGGGGGCGTCCTTGGCCTGCCGGATCACCAGCGATGTCTTGACCGAGGCCACGTTGGGCGTGGTCAGAAGCTCTCCGGTCAGGAAGCTTTGAAAGCTCGACAGGTCCGGGGCCACGCATTTGAGGATGAAGTCCACCTCGCCGTTCAGCATATGGCACTCGCGCACCAGCGGCCAGGCGCGGCACTTGTCTTCGAACGCGCTTAGGTCCGCCTCGGCCTGGCTGGCGAGGCCGACATTGGCGAACACCTGCACTTCAAAGCCCAGCTCATGCGCATCCACATCCGCATGGTAGCCGCGGATATAGCCGCTTTCCTCAAGCGTGCGCACGCGGCGCAGGCAGGGTGGCGCGGATATCCCCACGCGTTTGGCCAGTTCCACATTTGTCATGCGACCGTCGGCCTGCAGCTCTGCCAGAATTTTCCGATCAATCGGATCGAGTCGCGTACTTGCCATGTGCGGCTCCCACTGAATTTGCGGTTGTTATAACAGCAATGCGGGCGCGCGCAATATTGTTTCACAAATGCGCAACTTTCCGAAATGGCGGCCTTGCGCTGGCTGCAACCCCGCTGCCCAAATCGCCGCTTCAAACCCGGGGCCGTGGCGTCTATATCAGATGGGCTTTCACTTCACCGATGGGGGTCAAAATGGCTGAGACGAAGCGCACCAAGGTTCTGATCATCGGGTCCGGGCCCGCGGGCTATACCGCCGGCGTCTATGCCAGCCGCGCGATGCTGAACCCGATCCTGGTTCAGGGGATCGAACCCGGCGGCCAGTTGACCACCACGACCGAGGTCGAAAACTGGCCCGGCGATACCGAGGTGCAGGGCCCAGACCTGATGATCCGCATGCAAGAGCACGCAGAGGCGATGGGCACCGAGATCATCGGCGACATCATCACCTCCGTCGACTGGTCCAAACGCCCCTTCGTCGCCCAATCCGACAGCGGCACAGAGTATGTCGCCAACAGCGTGATCCTTGCCACAGGCGCGCGGGCCAAATGGCTGGGCATGGCGTCCGAAGAGAAATTCAAAGGCTTCGGCGTGTCGGCCTGCGCCACCTGCGACGGGTTCTTTTACCGCGGGCAAGAGATCGTGGTGATCGGCGGCGGCAACACGGCGGTGGAAGAGGCGCTGTTTCTGACCAACTTCGCCTCCAAAGTCACTCTCATTCACCGTCGCGACGAGTTGCGCGCCGAAAAGATCCTGCAGGACCGCCTGTTCAAGAACCCCAAGATCGAACCCCTGTGGTTCCACCAGCTCGAAGAGGTCTATGGCACCGACAGCCCGCTGGGCGTCGAAGGGGTCAAGGTCAAGCACGTCCAAACGGGTGAGATCACGGATATCCCGGCCAAGGGCGTGTTCATCGCCATCGGCCACGCGCCCGCGAACGAGTTGGTCAAGGACACGCTCGAAACCCATATGGGCGGCTACGTGGTGACAAAACCCGACAGCACCGAAACATCGATCCCGGGTGTGTTTGCCGCCGGTGACATCACCGATTGGCAATACCGTCAGGCCATCACCTCGGCCGGAATGGGCTGCCAGGCCGCGCTTGAGGCCGAACGGTTCCTGGCCGAACACGACCTCGACGACGGAAAAGACGTCAGCGAACCGCTCGGCTACGGCGCCGTGGCAGAATAACGCCACCCTTCATTGTTCCCAAAATATGCCGGGGGAGTCGCGCCAGCGACGGGGGCTGGCCCCCTCCCCCGCTTGACCACAGGCGCGCCAGTCGCCACCCTGCGCCAAAACTGCAAGGGACAGGCAGGCATGGCGCACGCAATTTGGCGCGGCACGTGGGCAACCAGGATCAGGATCGTCAGCGGCCTGATCCTGATGCTGTACCTGACGTTGCACATCCTGAACCTTGCCGTGATCCTGATCTCTCCCGCCGCCTTTGACACAGTCCAGACCGCGCGGCTGCTCGTGATCCGATCAGCGCCCGGCACGGCGGTCATCGGCGCGGCCTTTCTGGCCCATATCGTTCTGTCGCTGGCCAAGGTGATTGCGGCGCGCACCCTGCGGATGCCCCTGACCGACTGGATACAGATCGGTCTGGGCCTGGCCATCCCGATCCTGCTGATCGACCACCTGATCTATACCCGCGGCGCGCACCAGATGCTGGGGGTGGAGACGATGTTTGGCTACGTCACACGGCTGATCTGGAACACCACCGATGGATGGGGTCAGGCGGCGTTGTTGATCATCGCCTGGCTGCACGGGATCATCGGCCTGCATATGTGGCTGCGCCTGACCGACTGGTGGCACCGGGCCATCCCGTGGCTGATCGGGCTGGCTGTCACACTGCCCGTCCTCGCGTTGATCGGTTTTGTCACCTTCTCGCGCACCATCGACGGGCTGCTCAGCAATCCGCGCGGGGCGCAGGTGGCCTATGCCGCCTGGAATTGGCCCGACGCCGCCGGGTTTGCGCAACTGGCGGCGGCATCGGACCGCGCCAACCTGGCGGTCTGGGCGCTGTTGGGGCTGGTCATCGCGGCCTTCCTTCTGCGCCGCACCATTGCCGCCATCGCGCGCCCGATCCGCATTCACTACGTGGACGGCCCCAGCGTGCGGGCCCCGCGCGGCCAGACGATCCTGCAAACCTCGCGCGCCAGCAATGTGGCCCATACGGCCCTGTGTGGCGGGCGCGGACGATGCACCACCTGCCGGGTGATCGTCGAAGAGGGCCTTGACGATCTGCCCGCCCCGTCCGAGGCCGAAGCGCGCAGTCTGGCCGCCGTAAACGCGCCCGCCAATGCGCGCCTCGCCTGTCAGGTGCGGCCCACCAACAGCCTGCGGGTGTTCCGCGTCTTTGACCGCGACGGCAAGCAAGGCCGCGCCCACGCCACGCAAGGCAAAGAAGCGCAACTTGCCGTCCTGTTTCTGGACATGCGCGGGTTCACGGCGCGCACCGACGGGCAACTGCCCTATGACGTGGTGCATCTGCTCAACCGGTTCTTTGACGACATCGTGCCCCCGATCAATCGCGCTGGTGGCACCGTCGACAAGTATATGGGCGACGGGTTGATGGCGGTGTTCGAGACGCCCACCGCCCAAAGCTCGGCCCGCGCCGCCCTGCAGGCCGTTGAAGGGATCGGCGCGGCCCTGCAGGACTTCAACGCAAGGCTTGCGGGCGAAGGGAGCCCGCCCGTGGCCATCGGCATCGGCGTGCATCTGGGCACCGTGGTCCTGGGCGAGATTGGCGCCGCGGGGCAGGCCCCGCGCACGCTGATCGGGGATACGGTCAACATCGCCTCGCGGCTGGAAAGCGAAACCAAGGCGCAAGGCGCACAGGCGCTGATCTCGATCGACGTGATCCGCGCCGCCGGGATGGACGCGCCTGATCATATGCTTGTGTCGCTGCGCTTGCGCGGGCGCGACGCGCCGCTCGAAGCGGTGCGGCTTTCCGAGGCGCGGGACATTGGCGCGCTGCGGGAGCGGGCCACCCTGCCCGCCTGAGCGGCGGCGGCCCGATGGGCCGCGCTGTGTCGCGTTTACCACGATGTGAAAAAACGCGCTTGCGGCAAAGTTTGTTCTGGCGTGAACAAAGTTTTTGAGACATATGTTCACTCGTGAACGTAACCAGGTCCGCGTGATGTCCGCCGCCCCCAAATCCACCCCCGAAGCCGAAGACCAGCTGTTCCGTCTTCTGCGCCAGCTCGACGAGGCCCCAAGCGCCTCGCAACGCGCCATGGCGCAGGCCATCGGCGTGTCCTTGGGGCGGCTCAACGCCCTGTTGAAACAGGCCACCACCGCCGGTTTCGTGCGGGTGGGCGGTGCCGATGGCCCCGACCGGCGGCAGCGCTTTTCCTACGCGCTCACCCCCCGCGGGGCCGGAGAGAAAAACCGCCTCACCGATCAGTTTCTCGCCCGCAAATTTGCGGAATATGACGCCCTTTTTGCCGAATTGACCGGCACCACGTCAGGGCTTAACCCCCTGAAGCACAGGACCAAATTGATGGAAAACAACCTCGCCCCCATCCCTGAACTCTATGTCTCCTATGACAGCGCCCAAAAGATGAAGAACGACGCCGCCGATCTGGTCAGCTGGGATCTGACCCCGCGCCAGATCTGCGACCTTGAATTGCTGATGAATGGCGGGTTCAACCCGCTCAAGGGGTTCCTGTCCGAGGCCGATTACAACAGCGTCGTCGACACGATGCGCCTGACCGACGGCACCTTGTGGCCGATGCCTATCACATTGGATGTAAACGATAAATTCGCCGAAAGCCTTGAGGTCGGCCAGGACATCGCCCTGCGCGATCAAGAGGGCGTGATCCTCGGCACGATGACCGTCACCGACCGCTGGGAACCCAACAAGGCGCATGAGGCCGCGCAGGTGTTTGGTGCCGATGACAGCGCGCATCCGGCGGTGAACTACCTGCACAACACCGCAGGCAACGTCTATCTGGGTGGCCCCGTGACCGGCATCCAGCAGCCCGTGCACTATGATTTCCGCGCCCGCCGCGACACGCCCAACGAATTGCGCGCCTATTTCCGCAAGATGGGCTGGCGCAAGGTCGTGGCCTTCCAGACCCGCAACCCGTTGCACCGCGCGCACCAGGAACTGACCTTCCGCGCCGCGCGTGAGGCGCAGGCCAACCTGCTGATCCACCCCGTTGTCGGCCTGACCAAGCCCGGCGATGTGGACCACTTCACCCGCGTGCGCTGCTACGAGGCGGTGCTGGACAAGTATCCGTCGGCCACCACGTCAATGTCGC
>JBCDEK010000042.1:0-26072 GCA_039179785.1 Pseudomonadota bacterium
AGACGGGCAGGCGACGCGTTCGAGAATGTCCAGTTCCGCCTCGCTGAGCGTGCCGTTTTGCTGGTGGCCGACCGCTTCGAACATGTCCTGCACGGTCAGGTCGCGGTTGGCGTATTCTTGGGGGATTTTCGCGCCCACGGGGGCCCGTCCTGGCAGGATCGACCCGCCATAGAGGAAGACGGACGGCACGTTCAGACGGATCATCGCCATCATCATGCCGGGCAGGGATTTGTCGCAGCCCGCCAGACCCACGATGGCGTCGTAGCAGTGGCCGCGCATGGTCAACTCGACGGTGTCCGCAATCGCCTCGCGTGAGGCGAGGGACGAGCGCATGCCCTCGTGACCCATGGCGATGCCGTCGGTGACGGTGATCGTGGTGAATTCGCGGGGCGTGCCGTAGGCTGATTTCACGCCCATCTTGACCGATTGCGCCTGCCGATTCAGGGCGATGTTGCAGGGGGCCGCTTCGTTCCAGCAGGTGGCAACGCCGACCAGAGGCTGGTGAATTTCAGCTTCGGTCATGCCCATCGCATAGTAGTAGGACCGGTGCGGCGCGCGTGCAGGCCCTTCGGTCACGTGGCGGCTGGGTAGCTTGGACTTATCGAACTTGCCTTTAAGCATCTGGCGTCTCCCCTGAAAGCGTCCGGTCTGCAATAGCCATTGGCCCGCCCTGCTGCAAGCGCTCGCGGTTGTAATAGGACTGGTCGGGCACTAGGTTTTGCCAACGGGTCGCACCCGGTTGTTTTCGCAGCCGATTGTTCAGGGGTGCTGCCCAGCGGGACGTGCCATGGATTCCACCATCTTTGCTTTCATCTGGAAGCACTCCAAGCGTGATCAGTTGATGCTGCTGGCGCTGACCCTTGTGACGTTCCCGTTTCTCTATGCGACGCTGGAATTGCCCAAGCGGATCATCAACGATGCGATTGGGGCGTCGGGCGATGTGATCGACCTGTTCGGGTTTGAGCTGAGCCAGATCCAGTTTTTAATGACATTGTGCTTTGGCTATCTGGGGGCGGTGCTGTGCCACGGCCTGCTGAAGATGCGGCTGAACACGATGAAGGGCGTGACGGCGGAACGGTTGCTGCGCCGGTTCCGGTTCCAGTTGATCAGCCGGATGTTGCGGTTTCCGCGGTCCTATTTCCGGTCGACCAGTCAGGGCGAATTGGTGAGCATGGTGTCGTCCGAGGCCGAGCCCATGGGGGGGTTGATGGGCGACATGGTGGCCCAGCCGGTGTTCCAGGCGGGTCAGATGCTGATCATCGTGGTGTTCCTGTTTCTGCAATCGGTCTGGTTCGGGCTGGCCGGTATCGCGCTGATCCCGTTGCAGGCGTGGATCATTCCGATGCTGCAGCGCCAGATCAACCTGCTGAACAAGGAACGTATCCGCGAGGTGCGCGCCTTTTCATCAGAGATTGGCGAGAGCGCTGCCGGAATATCCGACCTGAGGACCAATGGCGGCCTGCGCTACCGGCTGGCGCAATTCACCGACCGGCTGGGCAAGCTGTTCGAGATCCGGTTCCGAATTTACCAAAAAAAGTTCTTTATGAAGTTCCTGAACAACTTCATCACACAGCTGACGCCGTTTTTCTTCTATTCGGTGGGCGGCTATCTTGCCATTCAGGGGGACATTACCGTGGGTGCGCTGGTGGCGGCGATTGCGGCCTACAAGGACTTGTCGAGCCCGTGGAAAGAGTTGCTGACCTATTACAACCAGACGCAGGACATGGCCCTGCGATGGGAGATCGTCACCGACCGTTTCGCCCCGCGCGATATGATCGACGAGACGCTGTTCGAGGGCGAGCCGGAGACCATTCCGCATTTGCACGGCGATGTCGTTCTGGACAACGTGACCGTACGCAACGCGGAAAACACATCGGTTCTGGAGCGTATCGACCTGACCATTCCGGCAGGCGCGCGTGTGGCCATACAGGCCAAGAACCAGACCGAGCGGACCGCGCTTGCCGAGTTGCTGGTGCGAGAGGTGTTGCCGACGCGCGGCAAGATCACCGTGGCGGGTCACGACCTTTCGGAATTGCACCAGGAGGTGGTGTCGGCCCGGATCGGATATGCGCAGTCGCGGCCTTATCTGTTTGACGGCACGCTGGGAACAAATCTGCTGATGCCGCTGATGACGCGCCCGAATGTGGTCCCGTGGAACAGCGGACGGAAGGACCGGTTCACGACCGAGGCGCTGCGGTCTGGCAACAGTGCCGACCGGGTCGATGTCGAGTGGGTCGATCCGGGGCTGGCCGGGTTGGGCACCGAGGACGAGGTGCGCGCCTGGTGGTTTGCGCTGGTCGAGGCGATGGGCATCGATGAGTTCATGTTTCGGCGGATGCTGAACAGCCGGATTGATCCCGAGCGCCACCCCGAGCTTGCCAAGGCGATTGTGGCGTTGCGCCCGAAGGTCGAAGAGTGCCTGCACGAAAAAGAAGTGACTGATGCGGTGCACCGTTTCCACCCGGATGAGTTTAACCCGGCCGTGCCGCTGGGGGGCAACCTGCTGTTTGCGGCGCCCTCACGGGACATTTCGCAACAGGGCCTGGCGCGGGATCAGCGATTTATCAATCTGGTGTTTGAGCATGGGCTGGCCGAGCAGGGCATCGCGATTTCGCAGACGCTGATCGAGACGTTGCACCAGACCTTTGGGCGGGATGGCACCAACCACCCTCTGTTCACCGCTCTTAACATTGAAGAAGAGATGTATGAGCAGTTGGTCGACATCTCGTCGCGCCGTCGCGAGCGCGGCGATGTGGCGCTGACCGACGATGAGTTTGCGTTGCTTTTGACCGTGCCGTTTGCCTTTACCGCAGAGCAGATCGGCCCGGCATTCCCCGAGAGTTTCAAGAACGAGATTGTGCAAATCCGCAAGACCAGCGGCACGGCACTGCGTGAGCAGACCCAAGGGTTCTTTGTTCCGATTGCGCCTGATACATATCTACCGCGTCTGACCTTGTTGGAGAATGCGTTGTATGGGCGTATTTCCATGGTGGCCGGAACCAAGGGCGAGGTGATCGAGGACCTTGTGGCCGAGTTGATCAACGACAACGGGCTCCGGCGTCAGGTGGCGGAAACCGTGTTTGACATACGCACGGGCCTTGGGGGCACCAACTTGCCCACGATTTTCCACGAACGCGCGGCCTTTTCCCGCGCTGGGATCAAGCGCCCCGACATTTTGGTGCTGGACCGTGCGCTGGCGAGCCATGGGGGTGAGCAGCGGCGCAAGACCCGGAATGCGTTGCGCGAATTGTTGCCCGAGGCCACGCTGATTTTTCTGGAAGAGAATTTTAACAATCCCGACGCCTATGATCTGTTTGTCGAGATCAAGGATGGCAGGATTGATGGGGTTCAGGCCAATGAGGATGACGACGAAGAAGCGGACGATCTGAGCCGCAAGCTGCGCGTCATCTCTCGGGCTGATCTGTTTTCGCGTGTGAGCAGCCGCAACCAGCGTTTGCTGGCCTTTGCGGCCCAGTGGTATCGTGCCGAGCCCGGGCAGCGCATCTTTTCGATGGAGGAGAAGCCGGATGCGGCTTACCTGTGTGTCAAAGGGAGCGCGGTCCTGAGTTATGACAGTGAGGATGGCGAGGACCGGCAGGTGTCGGTGGTGGAGCCCGGGCGTCTGATCGGAGACCTGGCGATCATCCTGAACGAGCCACGCCAGTTGCATCTGACGGCGTTAGAGGATGTGACATTTCTGCGGATCGGGGCCGATGAGTTCCGCGCCGTTCTGGAAGAGGATGCGACCGTGCTGCGCAGTCTGTTGAACACGGTTGCGGGGCATTTGACCGGTGCGGCGGAGCTGCTGCGTCAGGCCAATGTGCAAATTCCTCAGGACGAGGGGCCGCCGCCCCCGCCGCTTGACGACTGATGGGCGTTCTGAGTTTCGACTATCGACCCCACGCGCGATTTGTCGATCCGGCGCGGGATCGGGCGCAGTTGTGGCGGCTGGGCCTGGGGATTGTGCTGGTGGCCGGGCTGTTTCTGGTGCTGAGCAATCTCGTCTTTGGGACCCTTTTGGGTTTGCTTGACCCACAGACGGCCAATGCCGTGATCCGCGATGCGCAGTCCGGTCAGACCGCCGCGGGAATGTTGCTGTTGCTGTTTCAGCTTGGATTGTTGGCAGTGGCGACGGCGATGGTTGTGATCATGGTGCACAACCGGCGGCCCTGGACACTGATTGGCCCCGTCGGGCTGGCTGTGCGACAGTTCGGGGCGGTGATGTTCACGTTGATCATTCTGACCGCCGCCTTGTGGATTTTGCCGCCCTATACCGTCGAGGAAGGGGCGCTGACGCCAAACATGCCCTTGGGTCGATGGCTGTTGTTGCTGCCTTTTGCGCTGATTGCGGTTCTGGTCCAGATCGGGGCCGAGGAAATCCTGTTTCGGGGGTATTTGCAGCAGCAACTGGCGGCGCGGTTTCGGTCGCCATTGATCTGGATGCTTGTCCCGGCCGTGTTGTTTGGTGTGGGTCATTATCTGCCGGACAGTGCGGGCAGCAATGCGGTTACGATCGCGGTCTGGGCGACAGTCTTTGGCCTGTTGATGGCCGATTTAACCGCCCGCGCGGGTACGCTGGGCCCGGCCATGGCGGTGCACTTTTCGAACAACATCACGGCCATGGCGGCGTGGCTGCCGGTGGACTTCGCGTTCATGTTTGTCAGCTGGTTGGCCGCGCGTCTTGCCATTCGCGCTTGATTGCAATTGGCGCGGCCCCGGATTATCTGACGCAATGAACGGCAGCAGGAAGCCCACATGAACTGGATCACCAATTACGTCCGACCTCGGATCAACTCGATCTTTTCGCGGCGCGAGACACCGGACAACCTGTGGACCAAGTGCGACGCGTGCGGCACGATGCTGTTTCACCGTGAGTTGAGCGACAATCTGAACGTTTGCACCAATTGCGGGCATCATATGGCGATCACACCGCGGGATCGGTTTTCGGCCTTGTTCGATGGCGGTATCTTTACCCAGGTCGAGGTGCCCGCGCCACTGGCCGACCCGCTGCATTTCAAGGACCAGAAGAAGTACCCGGACCGCATGAGGGCCGCGCAAAAGGGCACGGGCGAGGACGAGGCGATGCTGGTCGCGTCCGGTGAGATAGGCCGCACACCAATTGTGGCCTGTGCGCAGGATTTTTCGTTCATGGGCGGGTCCATGGGCATGTATGTGGGCAATGCCATCATTGCCGCAGCCGAAGAAGCGGTGAAGCTGAAGCGCCCGCTGATCCTGTTTTCGGCGGCAGGTGGGGCGCGGATGCAGGAGGGCATTCTGAGCCTGATGCAGATGCCACGCACGACCGTTGCCGTTCAGATGCTGAAGGAAGCGAACCTGCCTTATATCGTCGTTTTGACGCATCCGACGACGGGTGGTGTGACGGCGAGCTATGCCATGCTGGGTGACGTGCATATCGCCGAACCCAACGCGCTGATCTGCTTTGCGGGGCCACGTGTGATCGAACAGACCATTCGCGAGAAGCTGCCCGAAGGCTTTCAGCGCGCGGAGTATTTGCTGGATCACGGCATGCTGGACCGTGTGACCAAGCGGATCGAGATGCGGGACGAGTTGATCACGATCATCCGTATGCTCATGGGTCTGCCGCCTGCGGTCAAAGGTGATCTGCCCGCACCCGCTGCGGAGACGGTGACCGAGGACGCCAAGCAGGAATGAGCGCGGGGTCGGATGTCATCCTTGAGCGGATGATGGCACTGCATCCCAAGGTCATCGATCTGACGCTGGACCGCGTTTGGCGCTTGTTGAGCGCGCTGGGCAATCCGCAGAACGATTTGCCGCCTGTGATCCATATTGCAGGGACCAATGGCAAAGGGTCGACGCAGGCGATGATCCGTTCGGGCCTGGAGGCGGCAGGGCACCGGGTGCACGCCTATACCTCGCCCCATCTGGCGCGGTTTCACGAGCGTATTCGATTGGCGGGAGAGCTGATTTCGGAAGACGAGCTGACGGCCCGTCTGGACGAATGCTATGTCGCGAATGGCGGTGCTGACATCACCTATTTCGAGATCACGACCTGTGCCGCGATCCTCGCCTTTGCCCGGACGCCAGCGGATTTCACGCTGCTTGAGGTAGGTCTGGGTGGGCGTCTGGACGCCACCAATGTCGTAAATGAGCCTGCCCTGACAATCATCACACCTGTCTCAATGGATCACGAGGCGTTCCTGGGCGACACGCTGGCGAAGATCGCGGGCGAAAAGGCGGGGATCATCAAACGCCGCGTGCCGGTGATTGTGGGGCCGCAGGACGACGACGGGCTTGAGGTGATCGAGGCGCAGGCGGCGCGCTTGGGTGCACCCGTTTTGGTCTATGGCCAACACTGGCACGCGGCGCCTGAACGGGACGGCATGATCTATCAGGACGAGGTTGGTCTGTTGGACCTGCCGCGGCCGATCCTCCCGGGCGACCACCAGATTCAGAATGCGGGCATCGCACTGGCGGCGCTGCGCCATCTTGGATGTGAGGAGGCCGCGTGCGAGGCCGCCGTAACAAATGCGCAATGGCCCGCACGGATGCAACGGTTGCGTGCCGGCCCGCTGGTGGATCAGGCGGCAGCGGCGGAGCTGTGGTTGGACGGGGGCCACAACCCGGCGGCGGGGCAGGCGCTGGCCGGGGTTTTGCGCGGTTTACCCAAACGTTCCACGCATTTGATTTGTGGAATGCTGAATACCAAGGACGCGCGCGGTTATCTTCGTCCGCTGGCAGACGAAGTGGACAGTTTGACCGCGCTGTCCATTCCGGGCGAGGCCAATACACTCCCCGCAGCCGAGACCGCACACGCGGCGCGTGATGTGGGGATGACTGCATACGAAGCTGAAGGTGTAGCGCAGGCGTTGCAGGCCATTCTTGAGCGCGATCGGCATGCGCGGGTGCTGATTTGCGGCTCGCTTTACCTTGCCGGAGCGGTGTTGCGCGAAAACGGTTGATTTCAGGCAACAGGACGCACCCGATATATTGGAATGGGCGCATTATGTTGACCAAACGGGATCGTATCTGCTAAATCTGGTGTTGTTTTTCGACTTTAAAGCGGATCAACCGCGACAAGTCTGCTTTTGGGGAAGCAGTATGTTCAGGCCCACACCCGCGGCATCAGAGCCGCCGAAATTGAATCAGCACACCGAGGATTACGCCTCGTCCAACATCAAGTTGCTGCTGATCGCCACTGCGTTTTTGCTTGTGACGATTGGGTTGATCCTGCTGCAGCCGGATGGCGCGCAGACGCCAGCCCCGCAAATTGCTGATGTGCAGACGGAAGGTCCTGCCGTTGAGCCTGAAGCTGCAGTGACCCGAGCAGACGCGTCGCTTCTGGACTTGAAGGCTGTATCGGCATCCGAGGCGGTCAGCCGACAACTGCGCCAACCCATTCGCCTGACGGATACGGATGCCCGCCACACGGATCTGCGCAGCCTGACGACGGCGGTGCTGACGGGCTTTGGGCATTCACCGCAGCAGGATGATCGACTGCAGACGCTGTTGGTTCAGGCGCTGACCGAAGGACAGTCAAACGCTTATATCGACGCGTTGTTGAACACTGCGGCGGCACGCGGTGAGTTTGATGTGCCGCGCCAGTTGACAACCACAGCGGGGCGACTGGACACCGAGACGCTGTTGATGGCGCTTGTCCAACAATCGCAAGGCTAATTTTGCGCTTTCGGACTGGCGGTGTCGGTGCACTCAGGTTTTACGAGTGTACATCCGGCGGTGCCGAGAACATCTCCACCACCTCTGCCTCGGTCATCTGGTGGAGCCCTTCGCCAGCGAAGGCATAGCCGTCGGGCTTGAGATCAATGTATATTTCGCCTGTGAGCGGTATCCCTGATGCATCAGAAAGTGTGCCTAAGCCCACATGCATTTCGCCGTTCATCGGACCGGGCGCTGTGACGCGGTAGAAGATTGATGACCCGCAGGTTTTGCAAAAGGCGCGTTCTGCCCACGCGGATGAGGTGTAAACCGTCAGGTTATCCGCACCCTCGATCTTTATCCCGCCTTTGGGAACCCGAACGCCCAGAAACACGCCGCCTGACCATTTGCGGCACATCCCGCAATGACAGGCGCCGGTTTCGGTGATCGGCTCGGTGACCGTGAAAGTCACGGCACCGCATATGCAGGACCCGGAATGCGACATGGAAACCTCCTGTTTATCATCATCATGAACTCTATCGAGCCGCGCTGTCAAAATCTGACAGGACGGTTGATGCCCGGGGCCGTGCCTGCAATCCTGCGTAAAATGGGAAAGGAGACCACATGTACCGTGTTGTCGGAACTGTCAAAAGCCGCGCATTTCGGGTGCTTTGGATGCTGGAAGAGCTGGGCCAACCCTATGAGCTGGTCGAAGCGGCCCCAAGATCGGAAGACGCGAAGACCTACAATCCCTTGGGAAAGATCCCGGCTTTGGTAGACGGCGATGATGTGCTGACCGATAGCGTCGCCATCATGACCTATCTGGCCGACAAGCACGGAGGCTTGACGGCCCCTGCCGGGTCGCCTGCGCGTGCACGGCAGGATGCCGTCACTCTGTGGCTGATCGACGAACTCGATGCGCTTTTGTGGACGGCCAGCAAACATACCTTTGTGCTGCCGGAAAAGCTGCGCGTTCCTGATATCACACCAACCCTACACAAGGAGGTTGCGCGCAGCGTCGATACCTTTGCCGGGATGCTGGAGCGGTCAGGCGCGTTCATCATGGGCGATCAGATCAGTTTGCCTGATCTGCTGGCGGTTCATTGTTTTGGGTGGGCGTTTGGTGCGGGCTTTCCGCCACTGCCCGATCCGGTAAAGGCCTATTCGAAGCGTTTGCGGGCGCGGCCCGCCTTTCGTGCGGCGGGGAACCACTAGCGCTGGAGGTAGCGTACTACGCCGTGGCCCGCCCACCGTCCGGTGGCGAGGCAGGCGGTCAGGAGATATCCGCCTGTCGGTGCTTCCCAGTCGAGCATTTCGCCCGCGCAGAAGACGCCCGGGCGGGCGCGTAACATGAATGCGTCATCAAGCGCCGTTGCGGCCACGCCCCCTGCGGTCGAGATTGCTTCGTCAATCGGTCGCAAGCCCGCATGTGACACACGCAGTTTCTTGAGCCGCCGCGCGATTTTGAGCGTGTCTTCGGGCCACGGGCGGCCCCATTCCTGTGCCAACGCGATCTTTAGTGGGGGCAGCTTCAGGGTTTTGCGCAGGTGGTTGGAGAAGCTGACCTTGCCACGGGGGCGGTTCAGACGGGCGGCGACGTCATCAACGCTCAGATCGGGAAGAAGATCGACAAACAGATCGTCGCCTTCGCGCACGCCCCGCGACACTGAATAGATGCCACCGCCTTCGAGGCCGTGTTTCGAAAGCACCGCCTCGCCCCGCGATCGGTAGGCTCCGGCGCGCCATGAGACGCCCTTGATCGGCTGGCCCATGTGTTTGACGATGTGGTCGGACCATCCCACAGAGATCGCAGTATTTGAGGGTGTGAAGGGCGATGTCTCGGTTCCGATCCAGTCCATCCACGCACCATCTGAACCAAGGCGCGCCCAACTTGCCCCGCCACAGGCCAACACCACCGCATCTGCCGGCGCGTTCATTGCCACGCCGTCAGGACCGTGAATGCAGGGGGCATTGCCGTCCCATCCAACCCAACGGTGCCGGGTGCGGAAGTCTACGGCCAGAGCGGTCAAGCTTTGCAGCCAAGCGCGCAGCAGTGGCGACGCTTTCATGGCCGTCGGAAACACCCGGCCGGTCGACCCGGTGAACATGCTCTGGTCCAAGCCCTCGGCCCAGCGGATGATCGCCTCGCTGTCCCATGCGCTCAGAGCAGGGGCGAGCCAATGGCTTGCCTCAGCATAGTGTCGCAGCATGGTTTCTGTATCTTCGGCCTTGGTCAGATTGAGGCCGGATTTACCCGCCATGAGAAACTTGCGGGCGACGGTTGGTTTGGCCTCATAGATGGTGACCGATAGTCCAGCTTCGGCCATCACTTCGGCTGCGGCCAGACCCGCAGGGCCGCCGCCAATCACGGTTGCGCGGCTCACTCGGACGTGGTCCGCAATTCGCCCTTCATCTCGACCACACGGTGCGGATAGGGGATTTCGATATTGTTTTCCTTGAGCGCGTTCCAGATCAGGAAAAGAACGTCGGATGTGTATTTGTTTGGCCCGTCATCAATCCCGTTGACCCAGAATTCGACCGCAAAATCGATACCGCTGCCGCCAAAGCCGCGCAATTCGCAGTCGGGGGGGTAGGGGCTGTCAAGGACTTCGGGATGCTGGGCGACCGCGGCCTCGATCAGCGCGGGCACCGTGTTGATATCTGTCTTGTAGCTGACGGAGAACGGTGCCTCGTAACGGTTGGCCGACCCGCTGTCAGAGTAGTTGACCACCCGGGTCGTGATGAAATCCTCATTCGGGACCACGATCCAGCGACCGTCATAGGTTTCGAGGATCGCGGCGCGCGCCGTCATCTTCACAATGGTTCCCGCCTCGCCCCCATCCAGTTCGACATAGTCGCCGACAGTGGCTTGTCCCTCCACCAAGAGAATCACGCCTGAAATAAAGTTCGATGCGATCTTTTGCAGGCCGAAGCCAAGACCGACGCCGATGGCACCGCCAAGCACGGCAAGTGCGGACAGGTTGATGCCCATGATGTTCATCAACAACAGGAAGGCGGTGGCGAAAATCGCGAATTCGACCGTCTTGGCGAGGAGCTGGCGCAGGGAGGGCCGCATCTCTTCCTGCTTTGAGATAAAGGCGGTGGACTGGTCGTTCGACCACCGCCCCAGCCAGAACAGGAAGCCACCCGCAATGACACCGCGGACCAGTGCCATGGCCGAAAACTGGATGTTTCCGAAGCTGACCTGCATCGCTGTGAGCCGCTCGGTGGCGACGTCGAACAGGCCAAGTGCATAGATCGCCGCGATCGGGATCAGGATGTAGCGGCCCAGAAGCTTGAGGAATGGATCGGTGATGATGTCGCGCACCAGCGCACGCACCGCGAGAAACAGGAAGATGCGCTTGCCGAACGCGATGACGGCACCGCTGTCAAAGAGCGAGCGGACCACACTTTCCCCCACGCCGGTCAGCACATAGGCGAGGAGCGGCAGAAGCAGTGGCAGGAATTGCGCGATGAAGCGGCGGGCCTGCGCGACGGCGCTTTCGCTTTCACCGGGGTCAAGCAGCCGCGCGAGGGCGGGCCTGACGCGGCGCGTGATCATCCAGGCTGCTAGGTACGCTGCGATCAGAAGTGCAAACTGTGACCATGCCGCAGGACTGAGCAGCCAGGTCAGGGCCAGTTCCCATCCCTGCAGCGCATAGCCGACGATGGTCTGCACAATCTCGGGCTGGCTTTCGAGATCAAACTCCACTGCGTTCCCCTTGCCTTGCTCACGCGACGTGCCAATTGTCACGTGCAACCGCGGTTCTGCAAGAGATCACATCCGTGTCCGATCCGATCTGTCCCTTATGTGGCCGTCCTATCCCACCTGATGCACCGCAAAGCCTGCATCATCTGATCCCGAAACTCAAAGGTGGTAAAGGTGGGCCAACGGTGCTGCTGCATCACATTTGCCATCGCGAAATACATGCGACGTTGACCGAAGCGGAATTGGCCCGGGATTATGCAACTATAGCGGCATTGCGTGGTCATCCGAGATTGGCAAAGTTCTTTTCCTGGGTGGCCAAACGCCCGCCCGGATTTGCATCTAAAGTGCCAGGTGCGCGCCGCAAACGTTAGCGATGACGTCTTTTCTGCACCGGAGCTTGCTTGTCTTCAAGCTGCTGAGATACTTTGTTGAGCACGTCGGGAACCAGCAGATAGATGCGTTCGACTGTTGTCAGTTCCCGATCCTTTCTTTCAGGCTCGGGCGTGCGCCTTGTGCGCTCTATGCGACTATCACGTGCCATCGACTCAACCTTACATCGTGTCACGTAAATCTGACAACTGTTGTATTGAGCCAGTTTACATCACTGTTTGCAAAGTATTTTAATCTCACGCGCGGTCTCGCTTTGCGCATTTGCGACATCGCGACTCAGGTCTTGTGCGCGGTCAAGCAAGGCTGCGTGTTCCACCACCTCGTCGATCAGACCGAAGGCATGTGCGGTTGCCGCGGTGATCTTTTGACCTGCGAGCAAGAGCCATTTGGTACGCGCGGGCCCGATCAGTGCGGTCATACGTATAGGATCGCTGGGCTGCGGCAGGTAGCCCAGTTTCATGACTGGATAGAAGAACTTGGTACTGGGCACCGCGATGCGCAGATCACAGGCCAGCACCATGCCGATGGCCCCGCCCGCCACTGTCCCGTTGAGCGCCGCGATGGTCAGTCCGGGCAGGCTGGCGATTGCACCGGAAAGCTCTTCCCACAGCGACGAGGTCGCCAAACCAGCGCGCGCCTGTTCAAGGTCGGCGCCTGCGCTGAAAACCGGACCTGTGCCGGTCACGATCAACGCGGCTGCGTCATGCGCTGCGCGTGCCGCGTCACGCAGATCGACCAGCATATCTTCTGTGAGCGCACCGGCCTTTTCGGGTCGGTTGATTTTGATCGTCTGGATCGCGCCCTCGCGATCTATGTTGATCATGTCAGACCCACCCGGCTGCGGATATCAGGATCACGCAGCGAAATTTCCTTTCCAATCCAGTCATTTGCCTCGGGTGAGCACATCCATAGAAGCGCCTTGGCGGGCCAATCGGCGGGGATATGGTCAGACCAGTCCAGTTGACTGACTGGGTTGATCCCACTTGCCTTGATTTCGCGCTGCATTTGGGTCGCGACTGTCCCGGGCGACAGACCCATGGCGCGAATACCCGCGTGCCCGTTCTCTTTATCGACGCAACGGGTCAGCATGGCCGCCCCCGCCTTGGACGTGCAGTAGTGCGACCAGGCTTCGACAGGGCCGTGGGCTGCCCCGGAACTGACGGTCAGGATTGTGCCGCCATCCGCCTTAAGCATGACGGGCAAAACCGCTCGCATCCCATAGAAGACACCCTTTAGATTGATATCAATGACCTGTCCCCATTCTGCCGGATCGGCCTCGGCGAGATGGGAAATGGGTTCGATCACGCCCGCATTTCCAATCAGCACATCCAGTCCGCCGAATTTTTGCACTGTCATATGCACCGCCTCTTCGACAGCGGTATAGTCACTCACATCGCAAGGCAGTGCGATGGCCTGCCCGCCAATCTCATCTGCGATTTTGGTGATTGCATCGGCGCCGCGCGCAACCAGTGCAACATTTGCACCGGCGTCGGCAAACACCCGCGCGGTGTCAGCCCCGATCCCACGGCTTGCACCGGTAATCAGAACCGTCTTTCCGTCCATTTGTTGCATCGTATCCTCCGCCTCGCTATCTGCTCTTGTGGTAGGCAGAACGGACGCATAGGTCCACCCTATGGCCTTGACGCCCTGTGCGGCGTCCCAGACGATGCGGCCATAGCTACTCAAGGATTCTGTGATGACCCGTTTTGCTTCGTTTCTTTCCGGCACCGCTGTGGTGCTTTGCTTGCCGGCCAGTGCTGCGTGGGCGGACCTCACTGCAGCCGAAGTGTGGGCAGACTGGCAATCCTATATGGAAAGCTCCGGCTATGCCATCACCGCGTCCGAAGCCGCAGCCGCAGGATCGCTGGAAGTGTCAGACATGACACTGAGGATGGCATTGGACGACGAGACCGGCGGCACGGTTGAGGTTGTGTTTGGCACCGTCAATTTCATCGAGCAAGGTGATGGGACCGTCACCATCGAATTGCCCACCCAATCGATGCTAAACATGTCGTTCCAGCCTGAGACCGGCGAAGACGTGACGCTCGCGATGTCTATTGATCAAACAGCGCCAGCCATGAGCGCGGATGGAGAGCCGAACGATCTGACGTATACTTATGCGGCCGAGGCAGCACGCGTGGCGCTGCAAAGCGTGACCATCGACGGTGTATCGATTGGCCCCGAGATCGCCAAGGTCGATATCACGATGAACAGCCTGGCACAGGTCGTTCAAACCGCACTGGGTGATCTGCGCAGCATGTCGCAGGACATGACAATTGCGTCCGTCAACTATGACTTTGCGTTCAACGATCCTGAAAGCGACGACAACTTCAAGCTTGCGGGCGCAATGCAGGGTTTGAAGCTGACCGGTACGGGTGAATTGCCAATCGAAACGGATGTGCAAGACCTGAATGCGATGCTGAACGACGGGTTCAAGGCGGCTGGGTCCTTTACCACGACAGGTGGCAATTATGATATGTCCTTTAGCAGCGCAGAGGACGGCAGCGGGACCGCGAACGCGACATCGACAGGTGCCAAGTTTGACGTGTCGATCAATCCTGAGGGGTTGCTTTATGATGTGTCGCAGACCGGTGTTGATATGAACGTGCTGCTGACAGAACTGCCTTTGCCGCTTTCATTTTCTGCGGCAGAGATCGGCACACGTTTCCTGATGCCCTTGCAGAAATCCACAGAAGAGCAGGACTTTGGCCTGGCAGTTACCCTGAATGATTTCTCGATGTCCGATGTGATCTGGAGCCTGTTTGATCCCGCAGCCCAACTGCCGCGTGATCCGGCAACGCTGGTGGTCGATCTGAGCGGCAAGGCCAAGGTTCTGTTTGATTTCCTGGACCCCGATCAGGCGGCTGTGCTGGATCAGTCCGATGCCGCGCCAGGCGAGTTGAATGCGCTGACGATCAACGCCATCGAACTCGATGCGGTGGGTGCGCGGCTGACAGGGTCGGGGGACTTTGTATTCGACAATAGCGACCTGACAACCTTTGACGGTCTGCCACGGCCGGAGGGCGAAGTGGACCTGACCCTTGTCGGCGGCAATGGCTTGATCGACAAACTGGTCGGCATGGGCTTGCTGCCAGAGGATCAGGCGATGGGCGCGCGTATGATGATGGGCCTGTTTGCCGTGCCGGGCGAGGGCGAGGACACGCTCAATTCCAAGATCGAGGTGAACGATCAGGGCCACGTTCTGGCCAACGGTCAACGCATCCGCTGACGCGCCAATGCGGGGCGGCGTCTGTCGTCGCCCTTGCACCTGCCCCCCTGCGCCGCTACCTGAAAGCGCAAGCTTGCGGAGCAGACCCTATGACCTCATCCGATCTGTCCACTCTCACTGACCGGCTGCTTCAGGCCGCGAAATCCGCGGGCGCTGATGCGGCGGATGCGATGGCTGTACAGGGGACATCGGTTTCGGTTGATGTTCGCGAAGGCGCGCTGGAACAAGCCGAACGGTCAGAAGCCATCGACATCGGCTTGCGTGTGTTTGTAGGTCAAAAGCAAGCCAACGTTTCGGCGTCTGACATCAGCGACCGTACCGTCGAGGAGATGGCGATGCGCGCGGTCGCGATGGCGGCCGAAGCGCCCGACGACCCCAACGCCGGACTGGCCGATCCTGAACAGATTGCGCAGGGCTGGGACGTCGACGCGCTTGAGCTGAACGACCCCGCACCGGAGCCCGCGGCCGAAGACTTGCAGGCTGACGCCATCGCTGCAGAAGCTGCGGCGCGTGACGTGAGCGGTGTGACCCAGGTGCAGCAAGCTAGTGCAGGGTACGGCGCGCGCGATATCTGGTTAGCGGGCAGCAACGGTTTTTCGGGCGGGTATCGACGGACAGATCGCGCCCTTAGCTGCGTGGCCATTGCGGGAACCGGCACCGGCATGGAGCGTGACTATAGCGGGGACAGCCGCATCTTTCAGTCTGACCTGCGCCGTGCCGAAGAGATTGGGACCGAGGCGGGTCAACGCACCGTCGAACGCATCGGTGCACGCAAACCCCCGACTGGCAGCTTTCCGGTTCTCTTCGACGAGCGCATTTCATCCTCGCTGATCGGGCATCTGCTTGTGGCCGCAAACGGATCAAGTGTGGCACGTGGGTCGTCATGGTTGCGCGACAAGTTGGGACAGGCGGTGTTGCCCGATGGCCTGAACCTGACCGAAGATCCTCACCGCCCCCGTATCTCTGGGTCGCGCCCGTTCGATGCCGAAGGTTTGCCGACACGAACACGCAATATCGTCGAAGACGGCATCCTGACCGGTTGGACGCTCGACTTGGCCACGGCTCGGAAGTTGGGGATGTCGTCGACAGGGAATGCCGCACGCGGCACGTCCGCACCACCAAGCCCGTCCAACTGGAATATGGCGCTGGATGCAGGAACTGCCACACGCGCCGACCTGATCCGCGACATGGGGACCGGACTGATGGTGACGTCCATGATTGGCGCAACCATCAACCCCAACACGGGCGATTATTCCCGCGGCGCATCGGGCATGTGGGTTGAAAACGGTGAAATCGCGTATCCTGTCAACGAGTGCACCATCGCGGGCAATCTTATCGATATGCTGCGCCATATCGTGCCCGCAAACGACGCGCGCCTCTATCTGAGCCGTGTGGTCCCGTCGCTGTTGGTTCCCGGAATGACCCTTGCCGGCAACTGATCTGCCACTATTGCTCGACGCTGCGCGGCTTGCAGGGCGCGTGGCCACCAGCTTTGTGGGGCCGACGGCTGTGCGCTGGGACAAACCCGATGACGCAGGGCCAGTGACCGAAGCCGATCTGGCTGTAAACGATGCTTTGATGTCTTCGCTGCGCCTGGCCCGCCCCGACTATGGTTGGCTGTCTGAAGAGACCGAAGATGACCCAGCGCGCCTGTCCGCCGATACTGTGTTTATCATCGATCCGATCGATGGCACGCGCAGTTTTGTCGAAGGCGGGCGGACCTGGGCAATCTCGATTGCCATTGCGCACAAGCGGCAGACCACGGCTGCAGTGATTTATTTGCCGCGTCGGAACAAACTCTACGCGGCGGGTGTCGGGCTGGGGGCAACTCTGAACGGACAGCCGCTGTCTGTTACGCAGGCAAGCCTTTCGCCCAGCAGTACAGTTCTGGCGGCACGCCCCGCGTTTCAGGACAGGCATTGGCGTGGTGGAGCGCCGATGCTGGACCGGCAGTATCGCCCGTCACTTGCGTATCGTTTGTCACTTGTGGGCGAGGGGCGCTTTGACGCGATGTTGACTCTAAGACCTAGTTGGGAATGGGACATCGCCGCCGGCGCGTTGATCGTATCCGAGGCTGGCGGGACCATCACCGACCGCACCGGCGCACCCCTGAGGTTCAACAATGCGCATCCGGCGCTGAACGGTGTTGTGGCTGCCGGACCAAAGCTGCACGGCGCGCTGGTGCGGGAACTGGGGCCGAACCAGGCGGCGTGATCGCCTTGACCCCTCGTCGCATATGGGCAAACTGCCCGCGGACGCACAGCCAACGATCAAAGGAAAATGCGATGACCCAGCGCCTGCACCTCGTCTTTGGCGGCGAGCTTGTCGACCCGTCCAGGAACGTATTCAAGGATGTTGACGATCTGCACATTGTCGGCATCTTTCCCGACTATCAGGCCGCTTATGACGCTTGGAAATCCGAGGCGCAGCGCACCGTCGACAATGCTCATATGCGCTACTACATCGCCCATTTGCACAGGTTGCGGGACGAGGAAAACGCGGCTGCCACAACCGAAGAACTGGGGTGACGCCCGCGTGCGTGGGTCACTTGGCCTGTCGGCCTATCGCACCTTGTCAGGGCGACGGGCACCTCCGGCGTTCCGGCCGGTCCGGGAACGACCGTCGGGGGAACTGGTGTGGATTCACGCGGCTGAACCCGGCAACAATCGTGCGCTCAACGATCTTGCACATCGGCTGACATCAAGCCGACCGGGATGCCAAGTGCTGTTGACAGCGGCCCATGACGGCTTTGGTGACCGCGGATCAGAGGATGTGTGGCAAGATGAAACGCCGTCCGACCATCCGATTGTCACCGATGCGTTTGTGTCGCATTGGGCACCGGACGTGGTGGTGTGGACCTGGGGCGATCTGCGGCCGAACCTGATCCTGTCCGCTGCGGACAGTGGCGCACATATGATGCTGATCGACGCCGCAGGCGAGGGGTTCGACGGGCGCCGTGACCGATGGTTACCCGAAGTGCCTCGGGCATTGTTGGCGCAATTCAATCACGTCACGGTCCGCGATGAAGAGGCGCGCCTTCGGCTGGCACAGATGGGCCGTCCCGTCGCCGCGATGGAAATTGGTGAACCCCTGCATCCGTTTGGCAAAATGCTGCCCGCGACTCAAAGTGATCTGACCGAACTTGGCGCAGCCCTTGCCGGGCGGCCTGCCTGGCTTTCGGCGCGTACGGTACCGGCTGAGTGTGCAACGGTTCTTGCTGCTCATAAACTGGCTCTGAAAGTATCGCACCGTCTGCTGCTTATCCTGCATTTTGCGGACTTTCAGGATGCAGAAGAGGCCGAAGAACGTGCCACAAGCGAAGGCCTGCGCGTGGCCAACTGGAGCGATGGCGGATTTCCCGACGACAACACGCAGGTGTTGATTGCCGATGAAGACGATGAGCTTGGTCTCTGGATGCGGATCGCGACGGTCAGCTTTTTGGGTGGTTCAATGCGTGCGGATACCGAGCTGTGCGACCCCTATTCAGCGGCGGCACATGGCACGGCAATCGTCTATGGGCCGAATGTCGGTCCTCATGTGGATGCCTTCACCCAACTGATGAATGCGGGCGCTGCGCGCATCGTCAACGATACCGAGTCGCTGGGCCGGGCGGTCAGTCAGATGATTGCGCCGGACCACGCCGCACAAATGGCCATGGCGGGGTGGGATGTTGCAACGCGCGGTGCGGACAATCTGGACCGGATCATTGCGCTGATCCAGGATCGTCTGGATGCCCGCGCCCTCGGAGCGTCCTGATGCGCGCGCCAAATTTCTGGTCCAATCCACGCCCTGACTGGCGGGCCCATCTGCTGTCCCCGTTGGGTGCACTTTATGCTGGTGCAACCGCACGACGTCTGGCCAGAGGAACGCGCGCCAAGCTGCCCGTTCCGGTCATCTGCGTGGGCAATATCAACGCGGGTGGCACCGGCAAGACGCCAACCGCCATCGCCGTGGCAGAACGCTTGCGCGATCAATTTCAAACGCCGCACATCGTCAGCCGTGGCTATGGCGGTTCGGAAATTGGCCCAATCGAGGTCGATCCGGCACGCCACCGGGCACATCACGTCGGCGATGAACCACTGTTGCTGAGTGCGTTTGCAACTACCTGGGTGGCCCGGGACCGAGCCGCTGGCGCGCGGGCGGCCATCGCCGCGGGGGCCACTGCCATCATACTCGATGACGGGTTCCAGAACCCATCGCTGGCCCACGATCTGTCCATCGTGGTGGTGGATGCCGAAACAGGCTTTGGCAACGGAAAGTGCCTGCCTGCGGGGCCTTTGCGTGAACCCGTCGCCACCGGATTGGCCCGTGCAGATCTGCTTGTGTCCATAGGGTCTGACGCGGCACAAAGCGGATTTGACACCCGTCAACTCCCGCAAGGTCTGCTGCATCTGCGCGCCACACTTGTGCCGCTACAAACCGGTATGACCTGGACCAACATGCCGCTGATCGCCTTTGCCGGTATCGGTCGCCCCGAGAAATTTTTTGCGACACTTCGGGAGTTGGGCGCCAATATTTTGCGGACAGAGGCACTGGGCGATCACGAGGCGCTTACAGCGGCATTCATGACCCGCCTTGAGCGCGAGGCACGTGGCACAGGTGCTCAGTTGGTCACAACGGAAAAGGATGCTGCGCGTTTGCCGCCCGCCTTCCGGCACAAGGTTATCACGCTTCCCGTCCGGCTTCAGTTCGAGGACCCCGAGGCGTTGGCCTCCAAGCTCAAGGCGCTGTTCGATCAACCACAGTCAGCCTGACCTTACCCCCAAGTAACGAAAAAGACACAAAAGCGCCCGACATTCTGCCGGGCGCCATACATTAGGTTGTGTCTTCAGATCAGCTGCCAGCCGCTTCATCGATCAGGGCCGACATCTCGGAATAGGCCATGTTGTTGTACGTGGTTCCATTGATGACAAAGCTGGGGGTGGAACTGATACCGTCTTCGGCAGCGTTGCCCTGATACCAAGCCACCAGCGTGCGTAGGGTATCTGCGTCAGTCAGGCATCCTTCAAGGGTATCTGCGTCAAGCCCCGCCAAACGGCCAATCTTGCGCAATTCATCCGCGATCTGCGCTGGATCGCCGCCGCCCGCGCGGGCCCATTCGGACTGGCTCGCATACAGCATGTCGGTGATGCCAAAGAAGGTCTCAGGCGTGCCCGCGCAACGTGCGATGGCTGATGCCCAAAGGCCGAAGCGATCAAAATACACCTCGCGATAGATGAAGTTGATCTTGCCGGTGTCGATATAGTCAGCCTTCAGTTGCTTATAGCCCCCTGCGTGGAAGCTGGCGCAATGTGGACATGTATAGCTGGCATATTCGATGACCGTTACAGGGGCGTCGGGGTTGCCAAGCTGCATTTCGACGACCGAAGAGGTGTCGATGTCGCTGCCCGCTTCTTGCGCGTTTGCTGCACCCAAAAGGCGCTCTGCCTGGGCCTGCTCCTGCGCCGTAGGGCCGCCGGATTGCATCGCACTATAGAGGAAATACCCGCCGACACCGACGACAACGGCGAGGATGGCAACAATACGGTTCATGTGCGTGTTCCTTGTTTCTCTTTTGTCAGGATATGCGCACCCAGCCTCTCAAGGGCCATGCGCAGTGTTTCATCTTCGACAGGGGCCACGACCGCGCTGGCTTGCGCGGTCATTTCAGGCGCAGGCTCTGCCGGTTCCACGGTCTTGGGCCGGTGTTCGAAAGACACCTGCCCATCGGCAAATCCAGTGGCCGCCGTTTGCGTGATACGGACACGCGCAATGGCGTTGTAGCCATAGACTGCGTTCACTTTCTCGCGCAGCTGCTCTTTCTGCATCTCCAGCATCGGCGCGTTTGCACCGGTGGTCAGCAGCGTCAGCGTGGCGCCCATGCCGCCCCTGCCATAACTTACTTCGACAGGTCGCGCGATGGCAGCGACATCGGCGCCCGCCACCTCGGCCCAATCCGTCAGCAGCCGACTCTGGGCAAACCCGCGGCTTTCACTGGCCTGCCGGATGCGCCCGGTCAGCAATGACGCTGTCCGCTTGAACCCTTTTGTACTGGCGCGCCGCGTGGCCATGGCTATGTTCCCTCTCACTCGCCCGTGATCATAGCGGATGACAGCGTGATCACCAGCCATCTCAAGTGGGAAACCATAACTCTTGCGTGACCTCAGCCGTGACCTTCTGGACTGGTACGACAGACACGCACGGGTGATGCCGTGGCGGGTCGACCCCTTGGACAAAAAGGCGGGTGTGCGTCCCGATCCCTATGCGGTCTGGATGTCCGAAATCATGCTTCAGCAAACGACCGTGGCTGCCGTGACCGCGTATTTCAACCGGTTCATGACCCGCTGGCCTTCGGTGTCCGATCTGGCCGCCGCTGACGACGCCGATGTGATGGGTGAATGGGCTGGCCTTGGATACTATGCCCGGGCCCGCAACCTGTTGAAATGTGCGCGGGTCATCGTGGCGCAGCATGATGGCGCGTTTCCGGCAGATCACGCAGCACTGTTGAAACTGCCAGGGGTCGGGCCCTACACCGCGGCAGCCATCGCATCGATTGCCTTTGACCTGCGCCACGTTGTGGTGGACGGCAATGTGGAACGGGTCATGGCGCGCATGTTCGATGAACACACGCCGCTGCCTGCGGCCAAACCGCTTCTGACCCAGCATGCCGATGATCTGACGCCCGGGGACAGACCTGGTGACCACGCCCAGGCTGTCATGGATCTGGGTGCTACGATCTGCACGCCAAAGTCGCCAGCCTGTGGCATCTGCCCCTGGCGCGATCCATGCCAGGCGCGCTCAGCGGGCACGGCGGCAGTGTTGCCCAAGAAGACGCCGAAAAAAGCCAAGCCGACTCGCCACGGCACCGTGTATCTGGCCCAGCGTACCGATGGCGCATGGCTGGTCGAGACGCGCCCGGACAAAGGTCTGCTTGGTGGCATGATGGGGTGGCCCGGCACCGATTGGGTCGATGTCTTGTCCCCCCGGCCTGCCGACGCACCCATGACCGCAGATTGGGTCAAACTGGATGGTGAGGTGCGGCACACATTTACCCATTTTCACCTGATCCTCGACGTGATGGTGGCTGCGGTTGGCGATGTCGACCCGACCCGGGGCTATTTCCTACCCCGCGACCGATTCCGCCCATCCGATCTGCCCACGGTGATGCGCAAGGCCTTCGATCTGGCGCAGAAGTGAAGATGCGCGGCGTAGCGTCACGCTTGGCAGGTCGACGTGCCTGATTCTAAGTTGAAGCGCCCAACCAAAGGAACCGAACCAGCATGACCCTGCCCCCCGAAACCGTTGCCAAGGTGCAAAACGCGCTGCCCTTCGCCATGTCTTTTCTGTTGATTCCCTTGGCGATTGTCAGTGCGACATACGGCGGTTGGACGGTGCTCCTGCTGCCGCTTGTGACTTGGTACATGTTCTCGATCCTCGATGTGGCCGTCGGGCTGAACACAGACAACGCAGATCTCGAAGCAACGGATGATGATCTTTTCTGGTATCGCATGATCACGGTGGCCTGGGTGCCAGCGCAGTTTCTTATGCTGTTTGGCCTGATTGCCTATGTTGCACCGGCGGATCACCTGAACACGCTGGAAAAGATCGCCATCTTCTTTGGTGTCGGGGTCATCACTGGCACAGTTGGCATCAACTACAGCCACGAGCTGATGCACCAAAAGAACAAGCTGGAACGTTGGCTGGGTGACGCGCTGCTGGCGATGGTCCTCTACTCTCACTTCCGGTCCGAGCACCTGCTGGTGCACCACCGCTATGTGGCCACACCAAAAGATCCGGTGACTGCGCGCATGAACGAAACCTTCTACCGCTTCTACCCGCGCGTGCTGAAACAATGCTTCGTATCGGCCTGGAAGGCGGAAAAGGCGATGCTCGCGCGCAAGGACCTGCCCGCCACCGACAGTTCAAACCCGTTTTGGAAATACGCCTACCTGCAACTTGTGTGCTTTCTGCTCGCCTTCGCTCTGGGCGGCTGGGCTGGTGTTGGCCTGTTCGTCCTGCAAGCGGGTGTTGCGATCTGGCAGCTGGAACTGGTCAATTACATCGAACATTACGGCCTGACGCGCAAACACCTGGGCGATGGCAAGTACGAACATGTCCAACCGCGCCACTCGTGGAATGCCGCGCACAAGGCGTCGAATTGGTTGCTGATCAACCTGCAGCGACACTCGGATCACCACTATAAACCCGACCGCCGTTTTCCGGTACTTCAGAACTATACTGAAGCAGACGCGCCTCAACTGCCCTATGGCTACCCGGTGATGACAATTGCCGCGATGATGCCAAAGGTCTGGAAACGCGTGATGAACCCGCGCGTGCAGAAGTGGCGCGACATGTATTATCCCGAGATTACTGATTGGACTGCTTACAACAAGGCGGCCAACCCCCTGCCACGCTAGTCCACTACCCAAACGGCCAAAGGCTCGGCCACGCCGCGCACCGCCTGATCAGGTGCGCGGTTGAACCCTTCGCTCGTCCCGGCAGCAGCCATCGTGGCGTCGCTCACAATGGCGCGCACGCCCAATGCGCGGGTCATAGTTTCCAAGCGGCTGGCGACATTGACCGTGTCGCCCAGTACGGCGAATTCGAGCCGGTTCGCGCCAATGTCCCCCAAAACGACAGGCCCGAAATGCAGGCCAAATCTGGCATCGATTTCGGGCAACCCTTCGACTTTGCGGTCCATATTCAGTGCTTCCATCCGGCCTACCATGGCCCGGACACAAGCGACCGCCCGCGCGGCATCATCCTCAAGCGGCAGCGGTGTGCCGAAGGTCGCCATCAGCCCATCGCCCAGGTATTTGTCGAGCGTGCCGCCATGGGCAAACACCTCGCTCTCCATCCGGGCGTGAAAGGCGCGCAATGTCTCAATCACCTCCTCCGCGGGCCGACCATCCGCATAGGCGGTGAACCCCACGATATCGACAAACAAAACCGCCGCATCGTGGCTGCGGATCTGACCCAGCGGTTCGTCCTTGGTCGACAGTTCCTCAACCATGGTCGGCGAGAAGTAGCGGGCGAGATTTGTCCGCTCACGCGACATCTCGGCACTTTCGAGCACCAGATCCTGATACCTTCGCACCGCCATGGCCAGAATGACCGCAACCACAACGAACACGACAACCTGTTGAAAGCGCAGATCCCAGTTGACCGAGTTCGGGTCAAACAGCTTTGCCAGGTCCGGGTCATCAGGAAACATGGCCTGTGCGGCGTTTGTGAGTTCGGGGAACGTCTTGCCAAACCACCAGACACATAGCGTTCCGAAAAGCCACAGCCCCATGGTCCAATTGCCGATGGCAACAACGGTGCGCCAGGAATAGGTCAGAACACCCGCGGCCAGAATGATAAAGAAGTACTGGAACACCTCAAAATTGTAGATCATCGCAGAGGGCACAGAGCCGTCCAGCATCGGGTTAGGCACAAGCAAGGCAAGGGTCATCAGCAACAGGTCCAGAAACAGCAGCGCCAATTCGGCGCGTGACTGGCCTACGCGACCGACACGCCGCTGCGCCAGCCCGACAAGGACCAGGCAAAACAGCAGGAACAGATACCACAGGACGTCCCAATTCGGGTTCAGGAAAACCAGCATGACCGCCGTGACGGACAGGGCCCCGATCCGCGCCTTGACCGCCAGATCCATGCCTTCGCGCTTATTGCGCGCCAGTGCCTCTTGCGCGTGACGGTGCGCGGGCACGGTGTCATCCCGGTCAATGCGACCGGATGTCGTCAAGGTGCTGCTGATATCGACCATATTGCCTGCCCTCGTTTACCCTTTCAGATAATGTAAACCCGATTAACAAAAAAGCCCCGCCAAAAAGGCGGGGCAAGGTGCAGTGCCATGTTATGGCCTTGGGTAAGGCCGCAGGCACCTGGCGGTGTCTCGTGAATTAGTCGTGCATTTCCGATCGGATTTGCTGGCGCAAGACGTCGATGGGCACGGTTTGCCCGTCGCGCTTGAAGCACCAGTAGGTCCAGCCATTGCAGCTGGGCGCGCCTTCCAGATGGGCACCGACCTGATGGATTGATCCCTTGATGTCGTCGCCGATCAACGTGCCATCTGCTCGGACCTTGGCCTTGTGACGCTTGTTCATGGAATACAGCTCTTCGCCTGGGCGCAGCATGCCGCGTTCGACCAGTTGGCCAAAGGGCACACGCGGCTCGGCACGTTTGGAGGCAGAGACGGTCAACGCCTCCTTGTCGAACTTGCGAACGGATGTGATGCGCTTTTCGGCAACCTTGCGATACGCCTGTTCTCGCTCGATCCCGATAAACTCGCGCCCCAGCATCTTGGCAACCGCGCCGGTCGTGCCAGTCCCAAAGAACGGGTCCAACACGACATCGCCCGGGTTGGTCGACCCCACCAGCACACGGTGCAACAGGCTCTCGGGTTTCTGGGTCGGATGCGCCTTGTCACCGGCGTCATCTTTCAGCCGCTCATGGCCCGTACAGATCGGCAGAACCCAATCGGACCGCATCTGAATACCTTCATTCAACGCCTTCAGCGCCTCATAGTTGAAGGTATACTTGCTGGCCTCGTCCTTGCCCGCCCAAATCATCGTCTCGTGCGCATTGGTAAAACGTTTGCCGCGGAAGTTCGGCATCGGGTTCGATTTGCGCCAGACCACATCGTTCAGAATCCAGAACCCTTCGTTCTGTAGCGCCGCGCCAACACGGAAGATGTTGTGATAACTGCCGATGACCCAGATCGCCCCGTTGGGCTTCAGCAAACGGCGCGCGGCCTTCAGCCAGGCAGTTGTAAACTCGTCATATGCACGAAACGAATTGAACTGATCCCAGTGGTCATCGACCGCATCGACCTTCGAATTGTCGGGGCGGTGCAGCTCACCTTTGAGTTGCAGATTATAGGGCGGATCGGCAAAGATCAGATCAACACTGCCCGCAGGCAGGCTGTTCATCACATCAATGCAATCCCCCGCAAGGATTTGGTTCAAGGGAAGCGCCTCGGCGCCCTTTACGTGTTTCGTCATCGTCTGCCTCTGTCCCCGGTGCATTTTGCACTCGTTGGTTGAGGACAGGATGAGTCATTGACGATTCGCCGTCAAATTCTTTTTTGAATCAGTCACTTACGATTTTTTCTTGATACAACATGTTGTG
>JBCDEK010000093.1:0-11434 GCA_039179785.1 Pseudomonadota bacterium
GACCGCCGGGACTTGAACCGTTGTTTTCCCGGCAGCGCGGGTGGTTCGCTTGGATCGCGGCTGGCCCATATCTTTTTGCACGATGTCGTTCTGCGGTGTGACTTTGGCATTGATCTGCATTCCGCCGCCGTCCATCGCACCAACCTGCCCCAGATCCGCGTCACACCCGGCGACCAGATGACGGCCAAGATGGCGCGCAGCTTTGGGGCGCCTGTCATACTGAACTCTTCATTGCGAGAGGGATCATTGCGGGGCGAAGCGGCAGAGCGCGGCACGCCAGTTCTGCTTTATGAAGCGGGCGAAGGTCTGCGGTTTGACGAGTTTGCTGTGCGCGTGGGCGTGGCCGGCATCCTGCGTGTGATGCGCGATCAGGGCATGCTGGCAGCCAAGGGCATTGCCCGGGCGCGGACACCGTCACTGGTCTGCACCGCGTCGACATGGCTGCGCGCGCCCTCTGGCGGCTTGCTGCGCACCTTCCGTGCCGAGGGGGACGTGGTGGACAAAGGCGATGTGCTGGCCGCCGTGTCCGACCCTTCCGGGTCCACCGAAACCGAACTGGTGGCCCCGGCGCCCGGCATACTGATCGGGCGTGCCGTGTTGCCAGTGGTCAACGAAGGCGACGCCGTCTTTCACCTCGCCGACATCAGCCCAACCGCAGACGAAGACACGGTCGAAGCTATGACAGCTCAGCTTGACGCTGATCCGCTCTTTGACGAAGACGAAATTATCTGATCGCTATTGCGGCTGTTCGGCCAGAACCTGCAGGACGGCCGATACCGGTGCCAGCGCCACGCGTTCGGCGCGGTCCTGCAAGCCCCAAAGCAGCAGGGCGGAAATCGTATCGGGGCGCACCCGCCCCACCATGATCACGCCGCCCTCTTGTCCGGCCCGGAACGCGGCCTGATCCAGAAAGCGACGGATGACAGTGGGTGTTTGCCCCGCGCTGTCAAAGTCGCGAAAGATCAGCCCCGCCGGAACACCGTCACGCACGGCCAGCTTCTGCGCAGTGTTGAGACCCTTGGATTGCAGGATCAGCCCATGACCCGAGGTGCTGACAGCAGCAGTGACCTGATCGGATGCGTCGCGAGATTCCTGCACACCGGTGCCCGTCCCTTCCATCACCGCCACGGCCTGCGGCACGGCATCAAGTGCCGCTGACAACGTCACCTCGGTGTCCGAGGCCGTGGCCCCTGCCGGAAGATCAACCAGCGCTGTCACCTCAAAGCCCTGCGCCCGGTATTCGGCGGCCCGCTCGGCCGCGTCAGGAAGCGACGCAGTGACGGCGAATGTCAGCGGGTATGGAAAGCTTTGCAGCGCGGCAAGTCCAACAGTTCCGCCGGTTAAATCCGCGCCATTGTCGATCAGCACGATGGACATGAGCGGCTTGTCCTCGGGGTTCTCGAAGGGAGCGGCATAAGCCACAAGCGGCGGCGCTCCGTCAGTGTCGGATGGTTCGGAAAGTTCTGTTGTGTCATCCGTCGCTTCGGGCGCGGGATCGCGGTCGACCAGTGACGTGGCCGGTGTCCCGATTGTCGGACGGCCGGTATCGATGGCTGGATCCAACGCAGATGGCAAGGACGCGGACTGCTCCGGCTCGGGTTGAGGGTCTGCAGGGACATCAACGATCTCCGGCGCCTGCGGCGCGGGTGTCGTATCGGGTGTTGCGGGCGCAGGAGCCTCTGCCGCAGGCGTTTCTGTATCCTCTGGCAAGCCGGGCGCCTCATCGGCAAAGGCACCGGGTGCTTCGGGCACATCGGGGGCCGGTGGTTGCGCGGGATCGGTCGAGATTGACAGCTCGTTTTCACTGAGCGGTGCCTGCGGCGCATCCGACTGAACACCGGGCTGAACCGGCGCGTCGGTATCGACTGCGACGCGCGCCTCTTCACCCGCACCAGCAGGCGATGCCAGATCGTCAGCCTGCCCGGTCTCTGGCACCGTCGGGGTATCAGCACCAGCGGCCTGAGCGGCGGTAGCGTCATCGGCTTCGGGGCTTTCCAGTTGCGGCGCATCCCCGTCCATCACCAGATCAGCATCCGCGCCGGTTTGCGGTGTCTCGCCCGTTCCGGCCTGTGGCGCCGTTGTACCCTGAGGGGCCTGGACCACCGCGTCAGGACCCGTGGGGCTGTCGCTGACAACAGAAAGCGTCGCCGCGCCTGCAACACTGACCACACCGCCCCACAGAATGCCGCTCAGAAAACCCCGTGCCATGTTTGACCTCTTTGCCTGTCCCGCTGCAGCCCCGCTTTGCGATGTGCCGCTGTCTGCTCTTGTTCCGGCGCTGCCGCCTTGCGCCTCTTGACGCTGGCGGGCAAGCCTGAACATGTATGCGCGCAACTATACCGGCCAATCCGCGCCCTTGGAACATCGAATACGCTCATGCTGCTGCTGATCGACAATTACGACAGTTTTACCTACAACCTCGTCCACTATTTGGGGTCTTTGGGGGCAGATGTGCATGTCTATCGCAACGATGCCCTCAACGTGCAGGAGGCGATGGCACTGCAGCCCGACGGTATCCTGCTGTCGCCCGGCCCCGGTGTTCCTGACAATTCCGGTATCTGTCTGGCCCTGACCCAAGCGGCGGCGGAAACCCGCACGCCGTTGATGGGAGTGTGCCTGGGCCACCAGACGATCGGCCAGGCCTTTGGCGGCAAAGTCGTGCGCGCGGCCGAGATTGTGCATGGCAAAATGGGAACGATGCACCACGATGGCGAGTCGGTCTTCAAAGGACTGCCAACGCCATTCGAGGCCACTCGATACCACTCCCTGATCGTGGATCGCGACAGTCTGCCCGATGCGTTGGAAATCACCGGCGCGCTCGAGGACGGCACCATTATGGGCCTTGCCCACAAAGAGCTTCCCATTCATGGCGTGCAGTTCCATCCCGAGTCCATCCGCTCCGAGCACGGGCACGCAATGCTGCAAAATTTCCTCGACCTGATGCCGGTGACGGCATGAGCGACGCACTGAAACCGCTGATTGATGCGGCTGCCAACGGGCCTTTGACGCGGGATCAGGCCGAGGCGGCCTTTCAAATCCTGTTTGATGGCGAAGCGACACCCAGTCAAATCGGCGGCTTGCTGATGGCGCTGCGCACCCGTGGCGAAACCGTGGATGAATATGCCGCCGCCGCCGCCGTGATGCGCGCCAAGTGCAATCCGGTCAAAGCCCCAGAAGGCGCGATGGACATCGTGGGCACAGGGGGCGACGGCAAGGGCACGCTCAACATTTCAACGGCCACCGCCTTTGTCGTGGCAGGCGCAGGGGTGCCCGTCGCCAAGCATGGCAACCGCAATCTCAGTTCTAAATCGGGCGCGGCGGATGCGCTGACCCAGATGGGCCTCAACGTCATGGTTGGTGCGGATGTGGTGGAAAAGGCGCTGAATGGTGCGGGCATCGGCTTCATGATGGCGCCTATGCACCACCCCGCCATCGCGCATGTTATGCCGACCCGGGCCGAGCTTGGGACACGCACGATCTTCAACATCCTCGGACCGCTCACCAACCCGGCAGGTGTCAAACGGCAACTGACTGGCGCATTTTCCCGCGACCTGATCCGGCCCATGGCCGAAACACTGGGTCAGCTTGGGTCCGACGCAGCCTGGCTGGTGCACGGTTCAGACGGCACGGATGAACTCACGATCACGGGTGTGTCCTGGGTCTCGGGCCTTGAAAACGGCACGGTCACCGATTTCGAAGTACACCCCGAAGAGGCAGGGCTGCCCACGCACCCGTTCGAGGATATTGTCGGCGGCACCCCGGAAGACAACGCCAAAGCGTTTGCCGCCCTGCTTGACGGCGCACCCGGTGCCTACCGCGATGCGGTGTTGCTGAACGCGGCGGCTGCCCTGAAAGTGGCGGGCGTTGTGACCGATCTCAAGGAAGGTGCCGCGCAAGCTGCGACAAGTATCGACAGCGGTGCCGCAAAAGCTAAGATCAAAACGGTCGCAGAAATAACCCAGAGCGCGGCCTAGCCGCTTCTCTGGTTGAAAAATTCCGAGGCTCCGGGAACTGCCCCCCGGCCCAGCCTTCAGCAAAAGAACAAAACAGATGACAGATACGATCCTCGACAAGATCAAGGCCTACAAGCTGGAAGAGGTCGCCGCCGACAAGGCCGTCAAGCCGCTCGAAGTGGTAGAGGCCGAAGCGCGCGAGGCGTCTCCCGTCCGCCCGTTTGCACAAGCGCTGCAGATGGCAAGCCGCGAAGCCTACGGCCTGATTGCCGAGATCAAGAAAGCCAGCCCCTCCAAGGGCCTCATCCGCGAAGATTTCGATCCCGCGGCCCTCGCCAAAGCCTACGAAGATGGCGGCGCCACGTGTCTGTCCGTGCTGACGGACACGCCCAGTTTCCAAGGTGCGAAGGACTTTCTAACCCAAGCCCGGGATGCCTGTGCTCTGCCCGCGCTGCGCAAGGACTTCATGTACGACACCTATCAGGTGGCCGAGGCCCGTGCATTGGGCGCTGATTGCATCCTGATCATCATGGCCTCCGTCAGCGACGCGCAGGCGCAAGAACTGGAAGCGGCCGCGTTCGAATGGGGCATGGATGTGCTGCTGGAAGTGCACGATGCCGAAGAACTTGCCCGCGCGTCCAATCTCAAAAGCCCGCTCATGGGGATCAACAACCGCAATCTCAAGACATTCGAAGTGACGCTCGACACAACGCGGCAGCTTTCGAAACAGGTCCCCGCCGACCGCACGATTGTCGCTGAAAGCGGGCTCAACACCCCTGCGGATCTGGCCGATCTTGCGATGTACGGCGCACGCACCTTTCTGATCGGCGAAAGCCTGATGCGGCAGGACGATGTTGCTACGGCCACGCGGACGCTCATTGCCAATCCGCTTACCGCTGGCGGAGGCATGTAGATGGCGCTGACGCATTTCGATGATCAAGGTGCTGCGCATATGGTGGACGTGTCCGAAAAAGACGTCACCGACCGCATTGCCGTCGCCGAAACATGGGTGAAGATGATGCCCGAAACCCTTGATATCATTACCGAAGGTCGCGCTAAGAAGGGTGATGTCATTGGTGTCGCGCGCCTGGCCGGGATCATGGGGGCCAAGCGGACCTCTGATCTGATCCCGCTTTGCCATCCGCTGCCCATCACCAAAGTGTCGGTTGATCTCACGCCCGATGCGGAACTGCCGGGCCTGCGCATCACAGCCACGGTCAAGACCACCGGCCAAACCGGGGTCGAGATGGAGGCGCTGACCGCGGCCTCCACTGCTGCGCTCACCGTCTATGACATGGCCAAGGCCGTCGACAAGGGTATGGAGATCGGCGGCCTGCGCGTCGTTCTGAAAGATGGTGGAAAATCGGGGCGTTACGAGGCGACATGATCACCGTCGCCCAAGCATTGGACCACCTGTTCGCTCTCGCGGACCCGATGCCCGTCGAACATGTGCCGCTGCGCGAGGCCGATGGCCGTGTCCTCGCCGAACCGGTGGCGGCGCGACGAACCCAACCGCCCTTTGCCGCGTCGTCCATGGATGGCTACGCGCTGAACGGGGTCGAGGCGGACCTGCACGCCCAATTCAAAGTGATCGGCGAAGCGGCCGCCGGACATGGCTGGGACGGCACTGTGGGTGCTGGTCAGGCCGTGCGCATCTTCACAGGCGCGCCTGTCCCCGCGGGGACAGACAAGGTGGTCATTCAGGAAGACGTCGCGCGCAGCGGTGATTTGATCACCATCACCGATGATCCGGGGCCCAAGGACAATATCCGCCCTGCCGGCATCGACTTTGCAACAGGCGACACACTGGATGCCCCGCGCATCCTTGGCCCTGCCGACATTGCCCTGCTTGCGTCGATGAACGTGGCACAGGTCCCGGTGCGTCGCGCACCGGTTGTGGCGTTGATCGCGACCGGTGACGAGTTGGTCATGCCGGGCGAAACGCCCGGACCGGATCAAATCATCGCCTCGAATACACTTGGCCTTGCTGCGATGCTGGGCCGCCTGGGCGCGGTACCCCGTCTCATGCCCATCGCCCGTGACACGGCGCACTCCCTGACAACCGTTTTTGCGCTCACTCAGGGCGCTGATCTTGTGGTCACCATTGGCGGTGCATCTGTGGGGGACCATGATCTGGTCGGCCATGTGGCGGCCGAACTCGGCATGGACCAGAGCTTTTACAAGGTTGCGATGCGACCCGGCAAACCGCTTATGGCGGGGCACTTGAAGGGGACGCCGATGGTGGGCCTGCCCGGCAATCCGGTGTCGGCGATGGTCTGCGGCACTGTGTTCCTGACGCCGATGATCCGTGCGATGCAGGGACTGGGCCACGCGCCAGCGCCGCGGCAGCAAATGCCCTTGTCCGCGCCGCTGTCGCCGAACGGCCCACGCGAGCACTATATGCGCGGGCGCGTCGCGAACGGTGCCGTGCAGGATGCGGGGCTGCAGGACAGCTCGCTTTTGAGCGTGCTGGCCGATGCAAACGCCCTGATCGTCCGCCCACCCAGCGACCCTGCCCGCGCGGCTGGCGATATCGTCGATGTGGTACATTTGACCTGACCTGTTGACACAAAAGGGGAACGTCCATAGAACAAACCCAAACCAACAGGGTTTGGAGGACGGACAGTGTTGACCAAAAAGCAGCTTGATCTGCTCGAATTCATCCACAAGCGGGTGCAGCGTGACGGCGTGCCCCCAAGTTTCGACGAAATGAAAGAGGCGCTGGATTTGCGGTCCAAATCTGGCATCCACCGCTTGATCACGGCACTGGAAGAGCGCGGGTTCATCCGCCGCCTGGCGCATCGTGCCCGCGCCATCGAAGTCGTGCGTTTGCCCGAAAGCCTCGGTGGCGCGCCCGGCGGGTTCCAACCCAAGGTGATTGACGGCGACAAGCCGGATGTCCCGCCGCCCCCGACCGCACGCCCTGTGGACGCGGCGCATGCCGTGGAATTGCCGGTCATGGGCCGGATCGCAGCCGGTGTGCCCATCTCAGCCATTTCCGAAGTGTCCCATTCCGTAGCCGTGCCCGGACAGATGCTGTCAGGCCAGGGCGACCACTATGCGCTCGAGGTCAAGGGCGACTCCATGATCGATGCGGGGATCAACGACGGAGACGTCGTGGTGATCCGCGAGACATCGACCGCCGACAATGGCGACATTGTCGTGGCCTTAGTCGAGGATCACGAAGCGACGTTGAAGCGGTATATGCGCAAGGGTGACACCATTGCCCTTGAAGCGGCCAACCCCGCCTACGAGACCCGCGTGTTCCCTGTGGGTCAGGTCAAGGTCCAGGGCCGGTTGGTCGGGCTGATCCGCACGTATTGAAACACGGGCGCACGACACGTGCGCCTTACTGTGCAGCGCCTTGCTATGTGGGCGTTTGATTGGCGGGCCTTCGGGCTCGCCTCACTTGTTTTTGGCCAGATGCACAAACCCGCCGCCCTCAATCGACAGGTCCGGAGGTGGTGATTTGGTCCAACCGGACCACATGCGGTCCCCGGCCACATCGCGTGCTGTCAGCAGGCGCAGGTCCTTGCCCTGCCTGATCAGCGCGATGGCACCGGTCCGGCGCAAAATGGGCGGTGTCAGGACAAGGCACGGCCAATCGCTGCCCCCCTCAAGATCCGTATTTGCCACGACAATCTCGCCTTTCACGCATCCCTTGAACGCGGCGGCAGCGCGTTTGCCGCTTAGGTGCACAATGCGCGGCCCGTGCCCTTCGGTCTGCCATCGTTCGGCCGCCGTTTCCTGGTCAATGCCTTCGCCATCGTTCTCAAGCCAATTGCGCGCGACAAAGCCTGCGCCTTTGGGCCTGCTCAGAGCCCGTCCCTCTTCCGTCATGCGCCCGACAAGCCCGCCTGTGTCCGCCACAAGCACATGAGGACGCGCGCCCCCTTGCCACAGAAGCAGGGCTGCAACGACAGCCGCCAGGCCGACGAACCGTGTTCTGCCCTGCCACAGGATGACAAACAGCATCCCAAGGGCCAGCAACGGCAACACCAGTGCCCCGGGCCCCGGCACATAGCCCTGAGCGCCGTCCAACCCCGAAACCGTATCCGCGACCCACAAGATCCAGCGCAGGCCAAGCCCCATCAGCCAAAGCCCAATGAGATCAAGACCAATCGGGGCCAGCACGAGGGCCAGTACCGCCGCTGGTATGACCAGAGTGCCCATCAGCGGCACGCTCGCCAGATTGGCAATCAGCCCGTAATGCGCCATCGTGTTGAAATGCGCGGCCCCGATGGGTGCGGTGGCCAGCCCCGCGACCGCCGATGACAAGACGACCCCCGTGACGGGCTGCAGCCATTTTGGCCCCAGCGTCCAGTCCATGTCCCGGATCCAACCAAAGACAGCCACCAGCGCCGTGGTTGCGGCAAAAGACATCTGGAAGCCCGGCCCCATCAACGCCTCGGGCCTGAGCGTTAGAACAATGAGGGCGGCCATTGCCACCGCACGCAGGCTGAGGGCGCGGCGGTTGACCAGGACGGCACAGAGCGCCACGGCGACCATCACAAAGGCGCGTTCGGTCGCCACATTGCCGCCCGACAGGTCCAGGTAGACCGTGGCGGCCAACAATGCACCGATGGCCGCCAGTTTGCGTGCGGGCCAGTGCAGCGCGACAAATGGGACCAGCGCAAAGATCAAACGCAGAAGCCCAAAGACGAAACCGGACAGCAGCCCCATATGCAGGCCCGAGATCGCGAGAAGATGCGCGGTGTTGGACGCCCGCAGATCGTTCAACGCATCCTGACTGATCCCGCTGCGGTCACCCGTGGTCACAGCCGCCGCGAACCCGCCGACATCGCCAGGCAGCGCGTCCCGCACATGGGCAGAGACAGACATGCGAATGTGAAACACTGTCTGGCGCAGGTCGAACTCGGCCATACTAATGGCGACCAGCGGCACACGGGTATAGCCCACGGCGCCCAGTTCGGCGAACCACGCGTGGCGTTGAAAGTCGAAGCCACCCGGTTCAACCGGCCCGCCCGGCGGACCCAGATGTGCGGTGGTCATCACGCGCAGGCCCGGCTCCGGCACCACGCCCAATGCGCTGTCGCCGTGCAAAGAGATGCGCACGCGGGTGGGCGTGTCAAAAGGTGATACGCGGTCAAGTTTCACGTGGTCCAGTGTCAGCCGCACCGCATCTGACGCGCTGCGGTCCATCCCGACAATCCGCCCTTCGACCGGGCCATAATAGCGCCAGTCGAGCACCGGGCCCGCCAACGAATGCGCCCGCCAGCCCGCCAGCACAAAACCAAGCGCGATCATCGCAAGAAAGATCAAGGGCGGAGAAACACTCTCGCCTGTGCGTCGGGAAAGCACCAAGGCGATGCACCCGGCAACACCCATCGCCGCAATCATCGCCACCGAAGGTTCGAACCGCAGGCCGAAAAACAAGGCAATCCCGCACGCCATGCCCACCGGGCACCAGCCGAAAAGATGCCCGCGCTGGATCAGCATCGCGTGGCGTATGCCAAGGCCATGCCCCATGCTTGCCCCTTGTGCCCATGGTGAGTATCAGGAGCGCAAACCGTAGAACCTTCATGGTTAAACAAAGGTAAATATCGCGCATGTCCGAAGCTGTTGTCACCCGTTTCGCCCCCTCGCCTACGGGCTTTCTGCATATTGGCGGCGCCCGGACGGCGCTGTTCAATTGGCTCTATGCGCGGGGCCGCGGCGGCAAGTTCCTGTTACGGATCGAAGACACCGACCGCGCGCGCTCAACCCCCGAAGCCACACAGGCGATCCTGGATGGGATGGCCTGGCTTGGACTTGATCATGATGGCGAGGTGATCAGTCAGTTCGCGCGCGCTGATCGCCACGCCGAGGTGGCAAATCAGCTCTTGGCCGCTGGCAAGGCCTACAAATGTTTTTCATCACAGGACGACATCGCGGCCTTCCGCGAGACAGCGCGGGCCGAGGGCAAATCCACGCTCTTCCGCTCGCCCTGGCGTGACGCAGACCCTGCGACCCACCCCGACACGCCATTTGTTGTGCGCATCAAGGCGCCGCAAGACGGCAGCACCATCATCAAGGACGAGGTCCAGGGCGACGTCACCATCCGCAATGATCAACTGGACGACATGGTGTTGCTGCGCGCCGACGGAACGCCCGTCTACATGCTGGCGGTGGTTGTGGATGACCATGATATGGGTGTGACCCACGTGATCCGTGGTGACGACCACCTGAACAACGCGGCACGGCAAATGATGATCTATGATGCCATGGGTTGGGATATGCCGGTCTGGGCTCACATCCCACTGATCCATGGCCCGGATGGCAAGAAGCTGTCGAAGCGGCACGGCGCGCTTGGCGCGCAGGAATACCAAGTCATGGGCTATCCGGCGGCGGGTATGCGCAACTATCTGGCCCGGTTGGGATGGAGCCATGGGGATGATGAGTTCTTTACCGATGAACAAGCGCTTGAATGGTTCGACCTGAACGGCATCGGCAAAAGCCCCGCCCGGTTCGACGTCAAAAAGCTCGAAAATCTGAGTGGGCAGCACATCGCACAGACCCAGGACGCTGCATTGCAGCACGAAATTGAAAGATATCTGGCCGCCGCTGGCATAGAACCACTGAAACAATCGCAGAAAGATGGGCTGCTGGCGGCGCTGCCCTTTGTGAAAGAACGCGCCAAGACTTTGCCAGAACTTCTTGAAAAGGCGCACTTTATACTGACAGAACGGCCTGTAACACCGGACGAGAAATCCTCAAAAGCGCTTGATACTGTATCCCGTAGTATACTGTCGCAATTGACGCCGCACTTGCGAACCGTTACTTGGAGCCGTGACAGTTTGGAGGCGGTCCTGAACGAATTCGCTGCGGCGCAGGACACGAAATTTGGCAAACTGGCAGGCCCGCTGCGGGCCGCCCTAGCAGGCCGAGCCGTAACGCCTTCGGTCTTTGACATTATGCTGGTGCTGGGACGTGAAGAATCCCTTGCCAGGCTTGAGGATGCTGCCGCCTGACGAGGTTCATCAATCGTTCATGGTGCGCAGTCTAACGATGGGTCGGCGGGTATGCCGCGACCCGCGGCGGGCCTGCCCGCCCTGCGACGAAAGGAACGACCCCGATGGCCGATACCCCCAAATCCGCAACCCTGACAATTGGTGACGACAGCTTCGACCTGCCCATTCACTCGCCCACGGCGGGACCCGATGTGCTGGACATTCGCAAACTCTATGGCCAGGCCGGTGTCTTTACCTACGATCCCGGCTTTACCTCGACCGCCAGCTGCGACAGCACGATCACCTTTATCGATGGCGGCAAAGGTGTGTTGTTGCACCGCGGTTACCCGATCGACCAACTGGCTGGAAAGTCCCACTATCTCGAAGTGTGCTATCTGCTGCTTTATGGTGAGCTGCCGTCGGCCGCCCAGCTGGAAGAGTTCGAAAGCCTGGTGACCAACCACACGATGCTGCACGAACAGATGCAGTATTTCTACCGTGGTTTCCGCCGTGATGCGCACCCGATGGCCA
>JBCDEK010000026.1:0-38143 GCA_039179785.1 Pseudomonadota bacterium
CGCATGGACGACTTCCTTGCCGGTCTTCTCGTTGACCTCGGCAACCTCGGGCATGTCCTCGGTCAGCAGGTACATGTGCTCCATGGCCAGGATCGGCAGTTCCAACCCGACCATGCGGCCCACCTCACGCGCCCAGAGGCCGCCCGCATTGACCACGTGTTCGGCGTGGATGGTGCCTTTGTCTGTCACAACGTCCCATGTGCCGTCGGGGCGTTGGCTCGTTTCCTGTACCATGGTGTGGGTGTGGATGGTGGCCCCACCCATGCGCGCGGCCTTGGCATAGGCGTGGGTGGTGCCCGAGGGGTCGAGGTGGCCGTCGAGCGGGTCGTAGAGCGCGCCGAGGATGCCATCGGTGTTGGTGATGGGCGCGATCTGCTTGATCTCTTCGGGACCGACGATTTCGGTATCCAACCCCATGAAGCGGTGCTTGGCCCGTTCGGCCAGCAGCATGTCGAAGCGGTCCTGATTGTCGGCGAGGGTCACGCCGCCCACGTGGTGCAGGCCGCAGGACAGGCCGGTGATCTCTTCGAGTTCTTTGTAGAGCTTGATTGTGTAGCCTTGGAGGGCGGCCATATTGGTGTCGCCGTTGAGGGTGTGAAAGCCGCCCGCTGCGTGCCATGTGCTGCCGGAAGTGAGTTCGGACCGTTCGAGCAGCATGACGTCGGACCAGCCGAGTTTGGTCAGGTGATAGAGGACGGAGGCGCCGACGACGCCGCCGCCGATGACGGCGACACGGGTGGTGGTTTGCATGATCTTGCCTTTGCGTTTGTGGCCGATCGGCCCTCCGGGGGGAGTTTATTTGGCAAAGTGAAGGGGTGTGTCGCGTGAAAGCGACGGGGTGTGTCGTGTTTGGGTGCTGGCGTGCGAATGGGCGTGGAGCGACGCGGGATGTCGGGCGTGGGCAATCCTGAACGGTGCGACATGGCACAAGCTGCCGGGGAGCGAGAGGGAGATGGACATGCGGACGCATGCACAGGCTGTGGTGATCGGGGGCGGGGTGATCGGGTGTTCGATCCTGTATCATCTGACCAAATTGGGCTGGACCGATGTTGTATTGCTGGAACGCGATGAGTTGACCAGCGGCAGCACCTGGCACGCGGCGGCCAATATTCACGGGCTGCATGACAGCACCAATATCAGCCGCATCCAGCACTACACGATGGGCCTGTACAAAGAGCTGGAACAGGAAACCGGGCAGGGCTGTGGCGTGTTCCAGCCTGGATCATTGTACCTGGCGCAGACCGAAGAACGCGAATATCAGCTGCGGCTTCAGGCGGCCAAGGCCAAGCTTTATGGGATGAATTTTCACGAGGTGGACCGGGCCGAGGCCGAACGGCTGCATCCGCTTGTAAACTATGACGGTATTCGTTGTATCATGTGGGAGCCGGATGGCGGCAATGTGGATCCGAGCGGTGTGACCAACGCCTATGCCGCTGGTGCGCGGCAGAACGGGGCCGAGATCGTGCGGTTCTGCCCAGTCATCGGCACAGAGCAGCAACCCGATGGCACCTGGATTGTTCGGACCGAGAAGGGAGACATTTCCACACCTTGGGTGGTGAATGCCGCTGGGTTGTGGGGGCGCGAGGTGGCGGCGCTGGCGGGGATTGATCTGCCGCTGCAACCGACCGAGCATCAGTATTTCGTCACCGAGACGATTGCGGAAGTCGCCGCGATGGACCGCCGCCTGCCGTCGGTCGCGGATCGGGATGGGGAATACTACCTGCGTCAAGAGGGGCAGGGGCTGCTGGTCGGGGCCTATGAGAAAGACGTGCGGTTCTGGGCCGAGGAGGGCACGCCACAGGGCTTTGGCCATGAGCTTTTCGCAGATGATCTGGAGCGGATCGAGGACAACATGATGCGCGCCATTGACCGCGTGCCGGTGGTGGGCACGGCGGGCATCAAACGGGTGATCAACGGACCGATGATCTGGTCACCGGATTCGAACGTGCTGTTTGGTCCGGTGCCGGAATTGAAGGGCTATTTCTGCTGCAACGGGATCATACCGGGGTTTTCGCAATCGGGCGGCATGGGGCTGCTGGCTGCGCAATGGATGATCGAGGGCGAGACGAAATACGATATGTTTGCGTGGGACGTAGCGCGGTTTGGGTCTTGGGCGGGCAAGGCCTTTACCAAGGCGCGGGTGGGCGACCAATATGCGCACCGCTTCAAGATCCACTTTCCCGGCGAAGAGCGTGCGGCGGGCCGCCCGGTGTGCACGCGACCCGTGCATGACATGCAGGTGTCGATGGGCGCGAAGATGGGGCTGAACTATGGTTGGGAACACCCGCTTTACTTTGGGGACGTGGAAAACACGGCGGGCTTCACGCGTCAACCATGGTGGCATGTGGTGGGCGACGAATGCCGCATGTTGCGGGCGCGCGGCGGGATTATCGATATCTCGAACTTTGCCAAATATGTGTGCAAGGGGCCGGGGGCCGAGGAGTGGCTGAACGCTGTTTTTGCCAACCGGATGCCCCGTACGGTCGGACGGTCCTGCCTGACGCCCTTGATCGGCAAGCGCGGTGGGATCGCGGGGGACTTCACCGTGACACGTCTGGCTGACGATGCGTTCTGGGTCATCGGGTCGGGCATGGCGGAACGGTATCATCAGAGGTTCTTTCGGCAGGTACCGTTGCCCGATGGCACGACGTTCGAGAGCCGGACCGATGCGATATGCGGGTTCAATGTTGCGGGGCCGGACAGTCGCGCAATGCTGCAACGGATGACCAATGCGTCGCTGGCAACGGAAGATTTCCCCTTTATGCGATCGCAGAGCATCGATCTGGCCGGGGTCGAGATGTTGGCGTTGCGTGTGTCATTCACCGGCGATCTGGGCTGGGAATTGCATTGCCTGGCAGAGGATCAGCTGCGGCTTTATTCGGCGCTGATCGACGCGGGCGCTGAGATGGGTATCGGACCCGTGGGCAGCCGTGCGCTGATGAGCCTGCGGGTCGAAAAGGGCTATGGGTCGTGGAGCCGGGAATACAGCCCGGAGTATTGGCCGCAAGAGGTTGGGCTGGACCGGCTGGTGAAGACGGACAAGGACTTTCTGAACAAGGCGGCCGCGATGGAGGTCATGCATCAACCTGGGCGCGAATCACTGATGCTTTTGCACCTGAAATCTGAGGACACGGACGCCTCTGGCGCGGACGCGACGGGCGGTGAGCCAATTTTTCGCGATGGCGTCGGCATTGGCCGGGTCACGTCGGGGGCCTATGGTCACAGTGTCGGGATGAGCCTGGCGCTTGGCTATGTCACCGATGCCGGGCCGGGGGATAAGGTGGATGTTATGGTGCTGGGTCGGCCCCATCGCGCAACTATACTTGAAAAATCACCCTTTGATCCCGCGGGAGAACGCTTGCGCGCCTGACGCCAGGTTCGGGCGAACGTAGGATGTGAACAGCGGCAGCACTGATGGAGTCAGGCCTGTAACTGGCACCCAAATCCCGACTGCTCACATCCCCGTTAGGCCTTGGTGAGACGTTTACTCTATTTAGCGTCACATGGTAGATGTCCTGCATGTTGGGACGGTTCTATGATCATGAAGTGCAGGTTTATGTCTCGAATGGCAGCCTGACGCATTTCACGATACGTGAAATGCACGAGCTGTACCGGTCCTGGCAGATGTGGGCCCTTGTCATGGTTGGGTTCCTGATCATGGCCACGGGGCACCCGGTGACCCTGCCGCAATTCGACAGCTTTTGGCTGCGGCTGGCGTTCTGGTTCGTGGCGCTGTTTGTCTATCTGATCCTGTCGATGGCCTATGCGCTGGTGGTGTACCATGTGTGGCACCGGTTGGGGGGCGGACCGATACCCTTGATCATATTGTCTGCGCCGCTGGTGCTGGCCTCGACTTATGCGACGGCGGGCGCGCTGACCGTATTGTTCGAGCCGGGCAAACCGCCATTTGCGAGCATGACGTGGCAGATGAATGTGCGAAACGTGCTGGTGGCCCATGTGTTCGAAACGGTTGCCCTGCTGTGGCTGATGCCGGCGCAGCGGGCGCGCAAGGCGCGCGAGCCGGTCGGGCGGTCGATCACGTTGGCCGGACGCCCGTTTGACCTGTCCGACATTGCGCGGGTCAAGGCCGCCGAACATTACCTTGAGATCCATATGCCCGACGGGATCGAGATCATCCGCGAACGCATGGCGACCTTTCTGGATCAGGTTGAACACTGCGATGGCATTCAGACCCACCGATCACATTGGGTGGCGCGGCGCACCGCGCAGGACCTGTCGGGATCGAAACTCACGCTGAGCGACGGCGTGAAAGTCCCCGTGGCGCGCGGGCGGCTGGACGAAGTGCGCGCATGGGTGGCCACACACGGCTCCAGCAGTAGCGAAGCGGCCTGATCCCTCTATTCGAGTGACTGGATGCGCAGTGCGGTGATCCGGTTGCCTTCGCGGGCGGTCACCTCGAACCGGAAGCCATGAAAGCTGAACACCTGACCGACGGTCGGAATGGTCTGTGCCTCGTGAATGACCAGCCCGGCGACGGTGTTGGCCTCGTCGTCGGGCAGGCTCCAGTCCGTGGCGCGGTTCAGATCGCGGATGGTCATGGCCCCGTCGATATGGAAATGCCCGTCTTCGCCGCGTTGCACGGCGTGTTCGCCATCTGGGTCGAATTCATCGGTGATCTCGCCGACGATCTCTTCGAGGATGTCTTCGAGCGTGATGAGCCCCTGGAGCGACCCGTATTCATCCACGACCAGCGCAAAGTGGGTGCGCATGCGCAGGAACTGGCGCATCTGGTCATCGAGGGTCGTGGTTTCCGGCACAAAATAGGGCGGCATCGCGACTTGGCTGATGTCAAAGGATTTGAGCGCAGCCGCGTCCCCTTCGGGCCCGCCGATGACCTGGTACATGGCACGCAAAAGGTCCTTTGCGTGGATGACGCCCGTGATGTTCTCGTGCTCGTCACGGTAGACGGGCAAGCGGGTGTGGTTTGACTGCAGGCATTGTTCGAGGATCGCCTGGGGTTCGTCTTCGGCATTGATCATCTCGATTCCGGAGCGGTGGAGCATGATCTCTTCCACCGTGCGGTCGCCCAGATCAAGCGCGCCCAGGATGCGGTCGCGGTCTTCTTTTTCGACCACGCCTTCGGAGTGGCCCAGTTGCAGGGCACCGGCGATTTCCTCGCGCACGGCCATGATCTGGCTGTCAGGATCGATCTGCACACCAAAGAGCCGCAAGACGCCCCGCACCAGCAAGCGAACGGCGGCCACAATCGGGGAAAAGACCAGCACCACCAGCGAGATGGGGCGCGACACAAGCGATGCCGCGGTCTCGGAATTGGTGATGGCGTAGGTCTTGGGCAGCACTTCGGCAAAGATCAAGACCAGTAACGTCATCACCAGCGTGGCGAGGGCCACGCCGGACTCGCCGAAGGCGCGTGTGAAGAGCGCCGTGGCAAGGGATGTGGCCAAGATGTTGACGAGGTTGTTGCCCAGCAGCACCGACCCGATCAGGCGTTCATTGTCTTCGGTGATCTTCAGGGCGCGTTCGGCCCCGCGCGACCCTTTGTCGGCCTTGGCCCTGAGCTTGCCGCGTGAGGCGGCAGTCAGCGCGGTTTCCGAACCCGAGAAAAAGCCGGACATGACCAGAAGGCCAAGGATCACGGCGCAGGTAATCCAGAACGCCGCATCCAGCGTCGATGATGGGTCTTCCATTCGTGATTTATCCTTTGATCTTGGATGGGTTATGGGGGTGTCGGGCGTCGCAATCAAGGGAGAGCGCCGGATGCGTGTGCAGGATTTGGGGGTGATTGACGGGCCTGTGCTGATCTTTGGCGGGCCCTATTCGAACCTTCAAGCGACGCAAGCGGTGCTGCATGAGGCCGATATACGCGGTGCCCTGGCCCTGTGCACCGGGGATGTGGTCGCCTATTGCGCACGCCCGGTCGACACGATTGCGACTGTCAGGGCCGCGGGATGTCCAGTTGTGGCTGGAAATTGCGAGAAACAGCTTGCAGCGTCTGCGCCGGATTGCGGGTGTGGATTTGAGGTGGGCAGCACCTGTGATCTGCTGTCGGCCGGTTGGTACGCTTTCGCGGATGCGCGCGTGAAAGCGGCAGATCGGCATTGGATGGCTGCGCTGCCCGACGTGGTGACATTCCAGCATGAAGGGGCGCGCTATGGCGTTATCCATGGCGGGGTGAGCGATGTTGCGCGATTTCTGTGGTCAACGTCGCTTGCATCAGCGCTTGAGGCGGAATGGGACGCGCTGGAACAGGACGTTGGTGCCGTCGATCATGTGCTGGCGGGTCATTCAGGCATTCCGTTCCAGCGTCCCTTGCGTCGCGGCACCTGGATCAATGCGGGTGTGGTGGGGATGCCACCGCACCACGGATCGCCCGACACCGCCTTTGCGGTGCTTGAGGATGGGCGCGTGACACTGCACCGGTTGAAATATGACTTTACCGGAGCTGTGCGCGATATGCGTAACGCAGGTTTGACGCACGGCTATGAGCGCGCGCTTGAATGCGGTTATTGGCCGTCCGAAGACGTGTTGCCGCCCGATTTGCGGCTGTCCTTGGCCAACGGGTGATGATCCATCACCAATTGGGTCAGGCGCTCATCCACCACGTGCGTATAGATTTCCGTCGTCGCCACATCAGCGTGGCCCAGCATCGTCTGGATCGCGCGCAGGTCGGCGCCTCCCGCCAGCAGGTGGGTGGCAAAGGCGTGGCGTAACGTGTGTGGCGTGACCTTGCTCGGGTCGACACCCGCGTGAACAGACAGCGATTTGATCCGAGCATAGAACCAGTGCCGGGTCAGATGCCCGGCCACCCCGCGCGACGGAAACAGAAAGCGTGAGGGGGCGGCCCCCTTGGCCTCGGCGGTTTCCTGGCGTTTGTCGCGCAGGGTGATCCAGGCGATCAAGGCCGTACGCGCCGAGGGTGACAGAGGAACCAAGCGTTCCTTGCCGCCCTTGCCAAGGATCAAAAGCATCTGCGGATCACCGCGCGCAGAAGACACCGGCAGGCTGACCAGCTCACTGACGCGCATGCCCGTTGCATAGAGCAATTCCATTAGACAGGTATCGCGCAGGCGGTCGTGGTCACCCTTGCCAAAGGCGCGTGCCGCAACGAGGAGGCGGTCGACCTCAGCCTCGTCCAAGGTCTTGGGCAGACGCTTGTCCTGGCCGGGACTGGCTATCTGGATCGCCGGATTGTCGTCGCGCCAGCCTTCTTCGAAGGCAAAACGATACAGCTGTTTGATTGCAGACAGACGCCGCGCGCGGGTGGATTTGGCCAGGCCCTGCGCGTCGCAGTGGATCAGATAGGCCTCGACGTGGGTCATGTTGGCGGTTTCGAAATCGGTGCCTCGGGCGGCCAGCCAGGCGTCTACATCCTTGAGGTCGCGGCCATAGGCCAGAAGCGTGTTGCGCGCGGCCCCGAGTTCAGCAGCTTGCGCCTCAAGGAAGGTTGATATCCAACGATGGCTCATCCGGTCCCTCCGAGAAGCAGAATTTGCAAAGCGGTGCGGCGTGCGACGTCTTCGAGTCCCAATGCGCGCAGGGTGGCCAGGCCGGAGCGCAACTGGTTGACGTCACCCGCGCTACCCGCATCCACGAGCGCGATGGTGCCGATCAGGGCGGCGCCCAGTGCACCCGACTGTGCCCGATCAACTATGCTGGCGTCGGCGGGCGCGTCGCGAAAGGCCGACAGGATCGCCCCCTCGACGCCATCCGCGCCGAGGGTTGCCGGCACTGTCCCCGTCGCTACAGCTGTCAAAACAGGGCGTCGCACGGCGCGCGCCGGAAATGTCGTCGGCGCTTTTTCATAGGCCGGGGACAAAAGCAGGATGTCAAAGGCAAGATCGGCGGTGGTACCGCTGAGGACAAGGTCGGACAGCCGATCGGCAAACAGCGCGGCAAAGACCGTTTGCAATCGCACGTCCCCCATGGCGCGCCAGACGGTTGGCAGCGTTTTGGCCACGGCTGCGGCACTGCCTGTGCCAAGCGCGGTTTCAAATCGCTGGACGGCGGCAACGCGGTCCCAGACGCCACCGGAAGCAGCGGCCTGACGTTGGGTATAGAGCCCCAGCAGGCGGTTGTCGGCCAGTGCACCACGTTGGGCCAGCCGTTCGGCGGCTTCCAACTGAGCCTTCCACCCCGCGTTGGCCGACAGGTCGGCATTGGCATAGATCACGGGCCAGACGCGGGTGGGGATGGGGGTGCCGATAGCTTCGAACAGACGAAAGGAAAGAGGATCGGGCTGGGCCGGGACGGGCAGGGGCGGCTCATCTTCGAACAGGTCAGGGTCAAGAAACCGTGACAGCGCGTCGGCCATATCAGGCGAGATGAGTCCAAGCGCATCAGAGGTGCCCAGCACCAGCACCGCATCTTCCCAGTTGCCCGCGCGCGCCCCGCAAAACACATCGTGGGCCCGCCCGGGCGAGAGCGTCGGATCTTGGGTCATCAACGCGCAAGCGCCGCCCTCGGTCCCCGCGATCAGCGACAGGTCCATGTAGCGGGCGAATTGAGCGACCCCCCGGTTCACCGCGGTTTGTTCGAGCAATGCCAATGCGGGATCAAGCGCGCCAAAGCGGGTCAGGGCATCGACGCGGGCCAGATCAAAGCGCATTGCGTCGCCGCGTGGTGGATCGGCCTCGGCCAGCAGCAATGTCATGATCAGCGCCTGCAGCGCGGGCAACGGCGCATCGGGCAGGTTGGCAATTGCCGCGCTCAAGACGTGCCCATCGCTGGCAGACCACAAAGTATCAGGCAGGCCGGTCACATGTGCCGGAGCCAGACCAACCCGCGTTGCGGCCCGGTCGGTCAGTGGGCGAACTGTCACCTGCGGCACGTCGCCCGTGTCAGTTACATCCGGTTCCGAAGGGGCGGGTTGAGCTGCCTGAATGGCCCCTTGGGTGTCCAGCCAGTCAATGACGCTGAGGGGGGCGGCCCCTTGCTCTTGCGCGGTGAGCGTGGTGCCTGCGCAGATCAGCGCGCAGAAAAAGGGGGCAAACCTATTCCGCATCCAGTGTCACAGGCATGCGCGTTTCGTCCTGGGGCGGCGAGAAGTTGGCCCCGAAATACTCACCGACATAGGCATAGCCGACCAGCCCAAGAAATCCGATGATCGCGAGAAAGATCAACAGCTTGAATAAACGGATCATAGGTCTGACTGCCCCAGAATTCTTGGTCGTGGTTCTTTGTTTTGCTCAAAGCATATATGGCCTTTCGGGTAAAATCACGTCATTGACGGACATATGAGCGAAAATCAGCAGGATAGCGTCATTGGGGCCGCATATCGGTTGAAAAAGACCGTGGTGATGGTGGGCATGATGGGTGCGGGCAAGACAGCGGTGGGCCGGGCGCTGGCCCAGCGGCTCGCGGTGCCGTTTCTCGACAGCGACGCCGAGATTGAGGCCGCGGCCAATATGACGGTGCCCGAGATTTTCGAGCGCGATGGCGAGCCGTTTTTTCGCACCAAGGAGGCGCAGGTCATCTCGCGTCTTCTGGATGAGGAAAGAGGTATCTTATCGACCGGTGGTGGCGCGTTTCTGTCCGAGGAGAATCGCCAGAACATCACCGCGCGCGGTGTGTCCGTGTGGCTGAACGCCGATCTCGATTTGCTGTGGCAACGGGTGCGGCACAAGGATACGCGCCCGCTTTTGCGCACCGCAGATCCGCGCGCGACCCTGGCCGAGATCTACGGTGCACGTGTGCCGCTCTATGCGCTCGCGGATGTCACGGTTGTGTCCTTGCCCGATCTGAGCATCGAGCAAATGGTGGATCGCGTGGTCGCTGCGTTGCTGGAAGAACGCCCGGACGTGTTGGAGAAGATGGATGCGTGAAACCGTGCATGTGCCGTTGGGGGCAAGGGCTTATGATGTGGTGATCGGACCGGGCCTGGTTGCGGAAGCGGGTGCCCTGATTGCGCCATTTCTGCCGCGTCCGCGCGTGGCCATCGTAACCGAAGCGCGCGTGGCTTGCTTGCATCTCGAAGGCTTGAGGGCCGGCCTGTCCTCAGCGGGGATCGAGGCGGTGGCGTTGGAATTGCCGCCCGGCGAGGCGACCAAAAGCTGGACCCATCTGGGTCAGGTGACCGAGTGGCTGCTTGAACAGAAGGTCGAGCGCAATGACGTGGTGATCGCCCTGGGCGGCGGTGTAATCGGGGATCTTGTCGGCTTTGCCGCTGCGATCCTGCGGCGCGGGGTACGATTTGTACAAGTGCCTACGTCGCTGCTGGCACAGGTGGACAGCTCGGTTGGAGGCAAGACCGGGATCAATACGGCACAGGGCAAGAACCTCGCCGGGGCATTCCACCAACCCAGTCTGGTGCTGGCGGACACCGATGTCCTTGCCTCTTTGACCGAACGGGATTTCCGTGCCGGATATGGTGAGGTGATGAAATATGGCCTGCTGGGCGATGCCGCATTTTTTGCCTGGCTCGAAGCCAATGCACCCGCCATGGCTGCGGGGGACATGGCGCTGCGCGTCGCTGCGGTCAAGCGGTCGGTCGAGATGAAGGCCGAGATCGTGACGCGGGACGAGACGGAGCAGGGGGATCGCGCCCTTTTGAACCTGGGTCACACGTTTTGCCACGCGCTGGAAGCGGCCACAGGGTATTCAGACCGCCTGCTTCATGGCGAAGGTGTCGCCATTGGCTGCGGCCTTGCGTTCGAGTTGTCGGCACGATTGGGTCTGTGCAGCCAAGAGGATCCGAGCCGCGTGCGTGCCCATATCAAGGCGATGGGCATGAAAGCGGATTTGTCCGACGTACCGGGCGAACTGCCGGATGCCGTGGGTCTGCTCGACCTGATGGGCCAAGACAAGAAGGTCGTCGCAGGCACGCTGAATTTCATTCTTGCACGCGGGATTGGCGACGCATTTGTGACTTCTGATGTTCCGCGAGATGCGGTTTTGGGCGTGCTGGAGGATGCTCTGAAGGCGCGATAGCGGTATGCAACAGGAGACGCGAAATGACACCTGAACGGCTCAGAGAGATTTATGGCGCGCCGCACGCGCTTGCTGCGGCCAAGGTGATTTCCAGCTTTGATCACCATTGTCGGCAGTTCATTGATCACGCCACCTTTCTGGTGCTGGCGACCTCGGACGGGCGAAACTTTGATGTGTCGCCCAAGGGGGATGCGGCGGGCTTTGTGACCGTCGAGTCAGACAAAACCCTGCTGGTGCCCGACCGTCCCGGCAACAACCGGATCGACAGCCTGATGAACATCCTGTCCCATCCAAAGGTGGCGCTGCTGTTCATGATCCCATCGGTGACAGAGACGCTGCGCGTGAACGGCACAGCCGAAATCAGCGAAGACGCTGCACTTTGCGACCAGTTCCAGGTCAATGGACGCCGCCCTAAGACCGTGCTGCGGGTGACCGCGGACGAGATTTATACCCATTGCGGCAAGGCGCCCCTGCGGTCCGGGCTTTGGAGGCCCGAGACGTGGCCTCCGGAGCGCCCGGTGCCCACTTTGTTCGACATCATGAAAGACCACACGGCTCTGCCTGTGGACGACACCAGCCAGAGCGCTGTCGATGAGGTTTACGCGAGATCAATGTACTGACGTTTAGTGCTGGCAACAAGAAAGGCCCGCACATGCGCGCGGGCCTTTTCGTGTCTGATGTCGCGATCAGAACGGAATTTCGTCGTCCAGATCGCGGCTTGGGGCCGGGCTGGGCTGGCTGCTGCCGCCACCATATCCGCCGCCTTGATCCTCATAGCCCATCTGGCCGCCGCCACCGCCGCCGCCATAGTTGCCGCCGCCGCCACCTTCGCCACGACCGTCGAGCATCGTCAGGGTCGAGGTATATGGCCGCAGCACCACTTCGGTAGAATAGCGATCCTGCCCGGACTGGTCCTGCCACTTGCGGGTTTCCAACTGTCCCTCAAGATAGACCTTCGATCCTTTGCGCAGATATTGCTCGGCCACCCGCGCCAGCGGTTCCGAAAAGATCGCAACCGAATGCCATTCCGTGCGTTCCTTGCGCTCACCTGTGTTGCGATCTTTCCAAGTCTCGGATGTGGCGATGCGCAGGTTGCACACCTTGCCGCCGTTCTGGAATGTCCGCACCTCGGGATCGCGCCCCAGATTGCCGATCAGAATGACCTTGTTGACGGACCCTGCCATGTTCTTCCCCTCATGATCTGCGCCGGGCTGATTCCGTGCCGCGGCCTTGCTTTGTGGCTAGACCACATATGGTTAACGCAGACTTACCGCAGAGGGTAGCGCGAAAGCGAAAAACCGGTGTATAGTCACGCGCAAGAAACGGGACAGCGAACCAACTGGGGGTTGGGCAGTATGCGTGCAGTATGGGTTGGGGCGATCATCGCCGCTTTCGTGGCGAATGTCGGGATGGCGCAAAGCCTCTCTTCGAAAAGCCGAAATTCGCTGTTCAAATCACAGACCAGCGTTCTGGACAGTCGCGCAGCCCAGCAATATTCCAACTCGGTCCGCCTGCAACCGCCCAAGGTGATCACCCCCACCAAATGGGATACGGAAACACGTGCTTATAACGGCAAATACCGCGGTCCCTATCTCACGATGGCCAAGGATGCCGCCCGCCGCCACGGCGTGCCCGAGGACCTATTCCTGCGACTGGTGCAGCAAGAAAGCGGCTGGAACCCCAAAGCGAAGTCGCACAAGGGGGCCTATGGCCTGGCGCAATTGATGCCGGCCACCGCCCGCAGCCTGGGTGTGGACCGCACCGACCCGGCCCAGAATCTCGAAGGTGGGGCGCGCTATCTCAAGACACAGTACCGTACCTTTGGCAGTTGGCGTCTTGCATTGGCGGCGTATAATGCCGGACCTGGCGCGGTGAAGAAGTATAATGGCGTGCCGCCCTATCGTGAGACTCGCAATTACGTCAAAATCATCTGGGGCAGCTGACCCAATAAGGCCCCCGAAGCGGTCGGCTTTTGTCACGTTGCTGCCTTTTTCCAGCGCCACAGTCCCTTTATCGAAATCGAAGGGTGATGTGGGTCATGAAACCTGGACAGTCTACATTTGACGAGCGTCTGCTGCGGATCAACAAGGGCCGCACTCTGACAGCCACAGACGTCCAGCCCGCCAGCCACCGGCTTCGCGCAGCGATTGCCACCACGCCGAACGCGCGTAAACTCTACCTCAACTTCATGGTGACCGGGGCCATCGTTGGCGGTCTCGCGGGCATGTTTTTTGCCCAAGCCTATGGCCTGCCAGCGCTTTTAGCGATGAACGGTGAAACGCTCTATGCTCTGGCCGAAGATCAGGTGATGACGCTGGTCTACATCTTTGCGGCGGTCTTGGGCCCGGTGGCCTGGGTGCTTAGCCAGATCATTGCCCGAGGTGCCCCAAAGGCGCGCCGCTTCTGGTTTGGGTACATGTGTGGCGTATTGGCCGCCAACGGCAAGGACATTGAACCGCATGTGCAATGGGTCCGGGCTGAATACGGCCCGATCATTGCCCCCTATACCGACCCTGTCCTAGAAGCACTTGTACCGCATTTTGAAACGGCACGTGCCGCGATTGCGCCGCACGTGCAGACCGTGATGTCGATGCTGGGCTAGGCCCGCTATTCCGCGGCAACTTTGATCACCGGTTCCATGCGCGCAAGAATGTCGTCGGCAAGGTGGCACTTGACCTGATGGCCCTCGGCCAGATGACGCACGGGTGGCACTTCCTTTTCGCACAGCCCTCCTGCCACTTCTGACTTCCACCGGCACCGAGTCTGGAACGGGCAGCCTGATGGCGGGTTCATTGCAGACGGTATGTCGCCTTCAAGTACGATATGCTGCTTTTCGACCGACGTGTCCGCGATGGGCACCGCAGACAGCAACGCCTCGGTGTAGGGGTGATAGGGCGGGGCAAAGACCTGTTCGGTCGATCCCAATTCCACCACGTGACCCAGATACATCACCATCACCCGGTCACTGAGATAGCGCACAATCGACAGATCGTGACTGATGAACAAAAGCGTCGTCTTATGTTCGCGCTGGATTTCCATCAGCAGATCGGTCACCGCCGCCTGCACCGACACATCCAGCGCGGATACAGGTTCGTCCGCCACCACGATCCGCGCATCCCCGGCAAAGGCGCGCGCGATGCCAACGCGCTGCTTCTGACCGCCTGACAATTGGCGCGGCATCCGCTCGGCAAAGGCACGAGGCAACTTCACCAGATCAAGCAGTTCCAACATCCGCTGATGTCGCTCGGCCTCGTTCTTGCCGACCTTGAATATCTCAAGGGCGCGGATGACCTGGCGCCCCACCGTCATCGACGGGTTCAATGTGTCAAACGGGTTCTGGAACACCATCTGAACATCCGCCACAGTCTGCGTGTCCCGCGCTTCGATGGGAATGTCCTGAATGGCCTTGTTGCCCAGGCTGATCGTGCCTTCGGTCGCTGTTTCCAGCCCCATCAGCACCTTGGCAAAGGTCGACTTGCCACAGCCCGACTCGCCCACAATGGCCAGTGTCTCGCTTTCTCGCGCCTCGAAGCTGAGTGTTTCGTTTGCCTTCACCACCTTCTTCTCACCCGAAGAAAACAGTGCCGACGCCGCCACCTCGTAATACTTTTTGAGGTTGTCCATCTTCAGCACGACATCTCCCACTTCGCCTTTCTGCTTCTGCGCGCTGGCGGCAATGGGTGCGTTCCAGTCGATCTCTTTGAACTTCAGGCAGCGGCTTTCGTGGCTGGCATCCTCGTTCGCCGGAAACATCGGAATGGCTTTGTTCTCGTTGCAAAGGCCATCCTCGAAATAGTCACAGCGCGGGCCAAAGTTGCAGCCGGGCGGGCGCTCATGGGGCAGGGGGAAGTTGCCCGGGATCGCCACCAGAGGGCGCGCGTTTTTGTCAGCGCCCGGCAATGGGATCGACCGAAACAGCGCCTGCGTATAGGGGTGCTGCATTTCGTCAAACACTTGTTTGATGCTGCCGCGTTCCACGGCCTCGCCCGAGTACATCACACAAATCCGGTCGCAGGTCTCGAGCACCAGACCAAGGTTGTGAGAGATAAACAACATCGACGTGCCGTACTTCTTACCCAGATCCTTCACCAACTCGACCACTGCCGCTTCAACGGTCACGTCAAGTGCGGTGGTGGGTTCGTCGAGGATCAGAAGCGATGGCTCCGACATCAGCGCCATCGCGATCACGATCCGCTGCTGCTGGCCGCCCGACAGCTGATGCGGAAAGCTGTTCAGCATCCGCTTGGGGTCCGGCAGCTTCACATCCGTCACCACCTGCAGCGCCCGCTGATAGGCCTCCTTTTCGGACATGCCCTGGTGGATCATCGGCACTTCCATCAACTGCTTGCCGATCTTCATGGCTGGGTTCAGGGACGCCATCGGCTCCTGATAGATCATTGCGATCTCGGACCCGCGAATGTCGCGCAACTCTTCGGCGCTCATCTCCTGCAGGTCGCGCCCCTTGAACTTGATCGACCCGCCGACGATACGACCGTTCTTGCCCAGATCCTGCATGACCCCAAGGGCGACGGTGGATTTGCCACAGCCGGACTCGCCGACCAAGCCCACGGCCTCACCGGGTTGCACCGTCACCGAAAAATCCATCACGGCGGGGATTTCCCGCAACCGTGTAAAGAAGGAAATGCTCAGCTTGTCGATCTCCAGGATCGGGCCGTCATAGTCCTGTTTCGCCATGTTCATCTCTCCCCGTCAGTTTTGTGCCCTTTGGGCTTCTTCTGACCAAAAATACGACGGGGGTCCGGGGGCCGGCCCCCGGTCCCACCGTTTCCATCAATCCTTGAGGCTCTCTTCCCGCAGCCCGTCCGCCAACAGGTTCAATCCCAAAACCAGCGTCAGAAGCGACAGCGCCGGGGCTATGGCCGCATGAGGATAGACTGACAACAACCGTCGCCCGGCATTGATGGTGGTCCCCCAATCCGGGCTCTCGCTTTCCAGGCCCAGACCAAAGAAGCCCAAGGTGCCCAAAAGGATCGTGGTATAGCCAATCCGCAGACAGAAATCGACGATCAGCGGCCCCCGAGCGTTGGGCAGGATCTCCCACAGCATGATGTACCACGGGCCTTCACCCCGCGTCTGCGCCGCCGCCACATAGTCCCGCGTCTTGATGTCGAGCGCGAGGCCACGGACAATCCGAAACACGGTGGGGGCGTTCACGAACACCACCGACACGAACACCACCAGGATGCCCGGATCGATGTCAAAAAGGTCCAGGAACTCGGGTAGCACCGCCACCTTGGTGCCACCATCCGAAATCAGCGATAGGTAGATCCAGCCCATCACGCCCAGCACCACAATCAGCAGCGGCGTGCGGAAGCTTGGCTGCGTGTAATAGCGCGAGTTCAACAGCACCCCGACAAAGACCAGAGGGAAGATGAACAGCACCGTCGCCATGTAGTTCGGAATGCCCGTCGCCACGATCTCGGGTGTCACCAGAAGGTAGAATAACAGGATCACCGGGAAGGCGAGGATCAGGTTCGCGAGGAACGACAGGAACGTATCGAGACGCCCACCATAATATCCAGCAGGCAGGCCCAGCGTGATCCCTACCATAAAGGCAAAGAGTGTCGCCAGCGGCGCGATCTGCACCACCACCCAGGCGCCCTTGAACAGGCGGCTGAACACATCGCGCGCCAGATTGTCACCGCCCAGCAGATACCAGGCGTATTCCCCCTCTTCGGCGCCGCGCAGCGGCGTGCCGGGGGCCTTGTTCTTCATACCGGACACCTGGCTCAGGCTGTCATGGGTGGTGATCCAGTCAAGCAGCCCCGCCATCACGCCCGCGTAGACCCAGAACATCACCAGCGCAAAGCCGATCATGCCCACGGTCGAATCGAAAAGTTTGCCGTAAAGCCCAAGGCGGCGCTTGTACGTGATCGACAGCACAAAGGTGACGATCAGCGCAACCCAGACGGGGATCAGTTGCTGGCTCATCCCGCCAATGATGCCGGTGGCCCCAGGGCCGCCGAACACGCCCGCCACGATATAGCATAGAACGACAAACAGCAGCGCCAAACCCGACCAACGTGTCGCCGTCGATGACAGGTCATAGGCGCCGCCCGCAGAACTCAGCGTGCCGTCGGGGTTTGCCACAACCCGTGCGCCCCCGGTGGCAAGGCCCATCACGATCTGGATGATGACCGCGACCAGAAAGATCGCCGACAATATGTACAGCACCGGGTCCAGAAATTGCCCAAGAGGGCCAGTCCATGTCAAAGGGTCCATGGGTCAGCCTCCCTTAAGAAATGCGAATGCGTGGGTTGAGGAACACATAGCCGATATCGGATATCAGCTGCGTGATCAGCACCACCACGACCGAAACCACCGAAACTGCCAGCAGCAACTCAATGTCATTGTTGCCCGCCGCCTGCACCAGCAACCAGCCAAAGCCCTTGTAGTTGAAGAGCGTCTCGACAATCACCACGCCATTCAGCAGCCACGGGATTTGCAGCATGATCACTGTGAAGGGCGCAATAAGCGCATTGCGCAGCGCATGCTTGAGGACGATATTGCTGAAACTCACCCCCTTCAGCCGCGCGGTGCGAATGTACTGCGCCGTCATCACCTCGGTCATCGACGCCCGCGTCATCCGCGCGATGTACCCCATCCCGTAAAGCGCGATGGTCAAAACGGGCAGGGTAAAATTCTCGAATGTCGCGTTCTCAATGGCTTGCGTCGCCGACCCTTTGAACCATTTGAGGCCAAAGGCCGAGGACGCAAATATTGCGATAAAGATCACCCCGGAGACGTATTCCGGCGTCGCCGTTGTGGCGATGGAGAAGGTTGACAGCGACCGGTCCAGCCCGGACCCCTCGCGCATGCCCGCCAGCACGCCCACGATCAGCGACATGGGCACCATCACCAGCAGAACAAAGCCCATCAACTTGCCGGTGGCCCCCAGACGGGTCGCCACCAGGCTGCTCACCTCATCCTTGAACACCAGCGAAAAGCCCCAGTCGCCCTGCAGCACGCCGCAAAAGGTCGGACGCTCCTCGACCGGTGCGTTTTCCGCAAAACACTGGCCCGTGACGGTCCCGTCTTCCTTTTCGGTCACCCAGCCCGGTGCGACACCCAGCCATCGTCCGTATTTGACAAATGTATTGTCGATATACCCCCGATCATCCAGCCAGCTTGCCACGGCTTCGTCCGTCATGCGGAAGTTGCCTTGGGTTTTGGCCAGTTTTTCGAGGTTTGGATAGAGGTTGGTCAGAAAGAACACGATGAATGTCAGGCATATCGCCGTCAGCAGCATCACGCCCAGTCGTCTGAGTATGAAAAGTCCCATGTATCGCCCCTGTTGGGTGGCTTTTGGCGGGTGAGTGCCGCCTTTGATCTGGTGCCGGACGCGGTTTTTTATGGTGCGCCTCTGGCATGGTCCAATGGACCGGATGTCGTTGCGTTGATCGTCCTACACCGATGCCCCCTTGCGACCTCGGTCCACGTTATGTGGCCTGCGCCGCGCGCCAAAGCGTGCGTTCGCGTGGTCATTGTTGTTCCCACGGACCATGAGGCAACAGATATGCACACAGGTCAACGGTGCGGTTTCAAAAATCTGCGCACGTTTGCGACATCTGCCTATCCCGTTTGCGACATCTGTGGCGCAGCGCGTCCAGATCACCGATTTGCCTAACGTCCCGCTTTGCGCAATGCGGTGGGCGTCTGTCCGGTATGATGCTGCATGAACCGTGTGAAATACGCAGCCGAACCAAAGCCCAGATGACGGGCGATATCCTGCGCCGGCACATCTGTTTCGATCAGCGCAAGCCGGGCGGCATAAAGAATGCGCTCGGTAAGCAGATCGGCCGCCGTGCGCCCGGTCGCCGACTTGCACGCGCGGGTAAGATGCGTCGCCGTCACCCCCAGCGCCGCGGCGTGATCAGCCATTGTCGAACCATCTGCATGATACCGGGTCACCCGCTGACAAAACCGTTCGGTCAGACGTGCTGCGGCGTTCATCTGGCCTGGCAAGTGCTCGGGCTGTGCCGTCTGCCTGCGCAACCACACCGACATGAGCGCTATATGCGCGTCAATGGCATCCTGCGCCAGCGGGCGCTGCTGCGTTGCCTCGCGGTGGGCCGCTTCAAAAATGCCGGTCATCTCGTTGATCGAGTTTGCGTCCCGCATGCGCAACTGACGCGCACCTGTCGGCAGTCGAAACTCAGCGCCATCGGGGATCAGCGCCACCATGCCCGCTCCCTGACGACCCAGGTCAACCGAAAAAAGCGTCCGTGGCGGAACAATCAGCGCATTATGCGTGCCGATGCCGCGCCGCTTCCCATTCAGCAGCAGCCGTCCCTGACCACGCGTGATCCAAATGACCAAATAGTCCGGGCGATCATGCGCCAGCGCAAGGCGCCAGTCCTGACCGAAGGTCAGTTGGGCCAAAGGCTTGATCTTGACCGGTGGCAGCGACATGGATTGATGTCCGCTTTGTGAAACTTATCAGTTCATACGCCGCACCAATTCAGCCAAATCGCACAGATTATGTCAACTCATGCTCAGATCAGCCGACGGCACCCAGCGCCAATGCGCCATCCGCGCCCGGAACCAGGTGCGCTGTCGCTTGGCGTATCGCCGCGTTGCAATCGTCGCACGCTCGACCGCCGTGGCGTGGTCCATCTCTCCCCGCACGCGTGCCATGGCCTCGGCCACGCCAATTGCGCGGCACGCGGGCAGGGCGGGATCATACCGGTCCAGCATCGCGCGCGCTTCGTCCAGCGCGCCGCCGCGCAGCATCTGGTCAAACCGCGCCTCGATGCGGGGCGTCAGCCAGTCCTTGGGGCTGTCCATCACGATGCCACTGAACCCGTCCTGTGCGAGTAACGGCGGCGCCGTGTTGTCCTGCCAGTCCGCGAGCGCGCGGCCTGTGGCGGTTTGCACCTCCCACGCACGCTGGACCCGTGCGCGGTTGGCCGTATCGATCCGGCGCAGTGTTTCCGGGTCAAGATCAGCCAACAGCGCCTCGACCGACAACCCATCTGCGCGCGCTCGAATATCGGGCGGGGTGGCCGGGATATCGGCCAACCCCTCGGTCAGCGCCGAAAAATACAGTCCTGTGCCGCCCACGATGATGGGCCGCGTGCCGCTCAAAAGCGGCGCAACTTCGCGCAACCAATGACCGGTGGAATAGGGCGCGTCGAACGGCACATGACCATACAGCCGATGCGGTGCACGCGATTCTTCGGCTGGCGAAGGCCGCGCGGTGATCACGCGCCAACAGTCATAGACCTGGCTCGCATCCGCATTCACGATGGTCCCGCCCTGCGCCTCTGCAATAGCCAACGCCAGCGCAGATTTGCCCGACGCGGTGGGTCCGGCAATCAACACTGGCAGGTCACGCGGCAATGTGGCGATCAGATCGCGGATCATGTTGTGTCGTCCATTGAAAACCAGCCGCATTTAGGACAGGTTGCGCGCAATTTGAAAGAGCGGGGGCGCAGCATGACCGAGACAGAGACCACAACCACCTTCAAACGGGTCATGCTCAAGATCTCTGGCGAGGCGCTGATGGGCGATCAGGGCTTTGGCCTGCACCCGCCGACCGTCGAACGCATCGCACAGGAAGTCAAAGCCGTGCACGACATGGGGGTCGAGATTTGCATGGTGATCGGCGGCGGCAACGTCTTTCGCGGCCTGCAAGGATCGGCCCAGGGGATGGAGCGAACCACCGCCGATTACATGGGTATGCTGGCAACCGTGATGAACGCGCTGGCGATGCAATCCGCGCTTGAGGGGCTCGGCGTCTTCACCCGTGTTATTTCAGCGATCACCATGAACGAAGTGGCCGAGCCGTATATTCGCCGCCGCGCCGTGCGTCACCTTGAGAAAAAACGGGTCTGCATCTTTGCTGCCGGTACAGGCAACCCGTATTTCACAACCGACACTGCCGCGACCTTGCGGGCCAACGAAATGTCATGCGAAGCGATCTTCATGGGCAAGAACGGCGTCGACGGCGTCTATGACAAGGACCCGGCCAAGCACGATGATGCCAAACGCTACGATGTGGTGACCTATGACGAGGTGCTGGCAAAGCGCCTTGGCGTCATGGATGCCTCGGCCATCGCGCTCGCCCGCGACAACAACTTGCCCTTAATCGTCTTTCCGCTCGACACACCGGGGGGGTTCAAGGAAATCATTGAAGGCAAAGGCACATTCACGCGCGTACAGGGGTAAGCCGCAACTCGCGCTGGCATTCTGCGCGCGGCATGATTTATATGACGGGCAAACGCCTGATGGGCCAAAAGAAAAAAGACGGGGAACGCGATGTCTGACGACTTCATGCTCGACACTGATGACCTTGAGCGCCGGATGGACGGTGCCATGGCCAACCTCAAAACAGAATTTGCATCACTGCGCACCGGCCGGGCTTCGGCCTCGATGCTTGAGCCGGTGATGGTGGATGCCTACGGCTCGATGACGCCGATCAATCAGGTGGGCACGGTGAACGTACCAGAGCCGCGTATGGTGACGGTCAACGTCTGGGACAAGGGCCTTGTCGGCAAGGTTGAAAAGGCCATTCGCGAAAGTGGGCTGGGCATCAATCCGCAACTGAACGGCACCATCATTATGCTGCCGATCCCCGAACTGAACGAAGAACGCCGCCGCGATCTGACCAAGGTGGCCGGGCAATATGCCGAAAACGCCCGCGTTTCGATCCGCAACCTGCGCCGCGATGGCATGGACCAGATCAAGAAGGCCAAGGCCGACGGCATGTCCGAGGACGACGAAAAGCTGTGGCAGGAAGAGGTGCAGGAGATGACGGACAAGTACATCAAGGCCGTCGATTCAGCGCTTGAAACCAAGCAATCCGAGATCATGCAGGTTTGACGACCGCACCGGGCCCCGGCCCGGCAAACGCTCCGGGGGAGCGTTTGGGTCGTCAAAGGGCGGAGCCCCGGAGTTAAAAGGGCCATGCCCCCCCCGGATGGCGACAAGCGCCAGGACGTTTCCAAGGATCACATCATCACCGACACCGCACATACCGGCCCCCGCCACGTCGCCATCATCATGGATGGCAACGGGCGTTGGGCCACGCAGCGTGGCCGCCCGCGCCTGTTCGGGCACCACGCAGGCGCGCGCCGGGTGCGTGAAATTGTCGAAACCTGCCCGGATATCGGGGTCAGCTACCTAACCATCTTTGCCTTCTCGACCGAGAACTGGAAACGCACGCAGGTCGAGGTCGCGGGCCTCATGAGCCTCTTTCGCCGCTACATCTCCAAGGAAACCCGTGCGCTGAACGCGTTTGGCGTGCGCGTGCGCTTCATCGGTGACCGCGACCGGCTCGACGCCAAGCTGATCTCGCTGATGGAAGAGCTTGAAGCGCTCACCGCAGACAACGACAGCGTCAACCTCACCATCGCCCTGAACTACGGCGGCCGCGACGAGGTGGCCCGCGCCACCAAGCGGCTGGCCCGCGACGTGGCCGAAGGCACCCTGCGCCCCGAAGACGTCGACGTCGAAACACTGCCCCGCTATCTCGACACCTATGTCCTGCCCGATCCCGATCTGGTGATCCGCACCAGCGGCGAGGCGCGCATTTCAAACTTCCTGCTCTGGCAATCAGCCTATGCCGAGTACGAGTTTATCGACACGCTCTGGCCCGACTTCAGCCGTGACGAATTCACCAGACTTTGCGCCTCTTACGGCGGACGCGAACGCCGCTATGGCGGGGTGAACACATGACCGAAAAGTGGTCCGATCTCGCCGCCCGCATGGGCTCTGGCCTCGTGATGGTCCTGATCGGCATCTGGGGCATCTGGATGGGCGGTGACGTGTTCCATGTCCTGGTCGCGCTGATCTGCGGCCTGATGGTCTGGGAACTGGTGCGGATCGTCTCGCCCACGCAGCCGTCCTTGGCCCTGCAACTGGGTGCAGTCTCGGGCGTGGCGGCGATGCTGGCGGTCTATCTGCCCGTGGGCTTTGCGCTGCCATTGCTGCTTGCCCCCTGCATGGTCGGTCTGGGGCAACTCAAACAGAACCGGTCCACCTATATGATCTTCACGCTGCTTGTCCTGATGGCAGGCTTTGGCATGATGAACGTGCGCGACTTTCTGGGCGTGAACTGGATGGTCTGGCTGGTGCTGGTCGTCGTCGTCACGGATGTCGTGGGCTATTTCGCGGGCCGTCTGATCGGCGGGCCAAAGTTCTGGCCCCGCGTCAGCCCCAAGAAAACCTGGGCCGGCACAATTGCAGGCTGGATCGGCGCTGGCATCGTTGGCGCGGCCTTTGCCGCCAGTCTTGACGCGTCCTTCCAACTGATCGGCATCTCCATTGCGGTCTCAATGGCCAGTCAGATGGGGGACATCGCAGAAAGCGCCATGAAACGCCGCATGGGTGTCAAGGACAGTTCGTCGCTGATCCCGGGCCACGGCGGCGTGCTCGACCGCTTCGACGGGATGCTTGGCGCCTCTGTCTTCTTCCTGATGTTCGGCCAGATTTCCGCCTTCCCCTGGGGGCTCAGCTAGGTGCGCCGCGTCTCGATATTCGGCGCGACCGGGTCCATCGGGCAGAACACCATCGACCTGATCGCGCGCGACCCTGACCGCTATGACGTGGTGGCTCTGACCGGCGCTTCCAACACCGCACAACTGGCCGCCGACGCCATCCGCCTGAACGCAGACGTTGCCGTCACCGCGGACGACGCACGCCTGGATGATCTGCGCACCGCATTGCAAGGCAGCGGGGTCGAGGCTGCGGCCGGGCAAACGGCCCTGACCGAGGCGGGATGCAGGCCCGCCGATTGGGTCATGTCTGCCATTGTGGGCGCGGCAGGCCTCGCGCCCGGCCTGTGTGCACTGGAACAGGGGGCCACGCTGGCGCTTGCAAACAAGGAATCGCTTGTTTGCGCCGGGCAGTTGATCCTCTCGACCGCCAAGCGCCACAATGCCCGCCTGCTGCCCGTCGACAGCGAACATTCCGCCGTGTTCCAGGGGCTGGTGGGCGAGGATATGGACGCCGTCGAACGCATCATCATCACCGCCAGCGGTGGCGCCTTCCGCGACTGGCCGCTTGAAAAACTGACCCAGGCGACGCTGGCCGAAGCCTCCTCGCACCCCAATTGGGACATGGGCCAACGCATCACGATCGACAGCGCATCCATGTTCAACAAGGCGCTGGAACTCATTGAAACACGAGAGTATTTCGGCGTCAGGCCTGACCAGATCGAAGTGCTGGTACACCCCGAATCATTGATCCACGCCATGGTCGGCTTCCGCGATGGTGCGCTGATGGCCCATGTGGGACCGCCCGATATGCGCCACGCCATCGGCTACGCCCTGAACTGGCCCGACCGCCGTGCGCTGCCGGTCGAACGGCTCGACCTCGCCCAGATCGGCGCGCTCACTTTCCGCGCGCCCGATGAACAGCGCTGGCCCGCCCTCCGCCTTGCGCGCGAGGTGATGGAGCGGGGCGGCCTCTCCGGCGCCGTCTTCAACGCCGCCAAGGAAACCGCCCTTGACGGCTTCATCGCGGGTAAGATCGGCTTTCAAACCATGGCAGAAGTGGTCGAAGAGGTGCTGCAAAACGCCTCGCCCGGACATATTGATGCCCCAATGACCCTTGATAACGTGCATGCAGCGGACCAAATGGCAAGACAAGCCGCCCGCGACGTGATCGACCAACGAGCAGGATAATACCCTTGGACATTTCGGCCCTTATACCCGCCTTTGGCGGCTTTGCCTGGACCATCTTCTTTTTCGTCGTGGCGCTCAGCATCATCGTCGCGATCCATGAATACGGCCACTACATCGTGGGCCGCTGGTCGGGCATCCATGCCGACGTGTTTTCCATTGGCTTTGGTCCGGTGCTTTACAGCCGCGTGGACAAACGCGGGACCAAATGGCAGATCGCAGCCCTTCCTTTCGGGGGCTACGTCAAGTTTGCCGGGGATGCGAACGCCGCCTCGGGCAAGGATACCGAGGCGATGGCCGACGCTGCCGACGACCCCGCCGCCCTGCGCCGCACCATGCATGGCGCACCGCTCTGGGCGCGCGCGGCTACCGTTGCCGCAGGCCCGGTTTTCAATTTCGCCCTGTCGATCCTGGTCTTTGCAGGCGTGATCTACGCCACCGGCGTGCCACGTGACCCATTGACTGTAGGAGAGATCAATCCACTGCCGGGCGGCGCATTCGAACTTCAGGAAGGCGACGTTGTCCGCGAGATCGAAGGCGTCGCGGTGCCAAGCATCAACTCGGACGAATACGCCGATTTCGCCGAATCCATCCCCGAAAAGGCGCAGCTGGACTATCTGGTCGAACGCGATGGCGACTTGGTGACGGTCACCGGTCCGTATCTTTTCCCGCCGCTCGTGGATCGGGTTCTGCCCCGCAGCGCAGGCTTGTCGGCGGGCTTTGAGGTGGGTGATGTGATCACTTCGATCAATGGCGCGCCGGTCTTCCGCTTTGGCCAACTTCCTGATGTTATTGAAAACTCCGATGGCGCACCAGTCACGTTGGCGGTCTGGCGCTCCGGTCAGGAGATGCAGTTTGAACTGTCGCCCAAACTGGTGGACGAACAGGACGGCGAAGGCGGTTTTGAAAAGAAATGGCGCATCGGCCTGGGCGCGGGGCAAGCCTTTGAGCTGGGCCGCGAAGCGCCGCCCATCCTGACCGCGCTGGCGGGTGGCTATGAACGTACCGTTGGCGTGATCACGGGCTCTATCAACGGACTGGGTCATCTGATTACAGGCGCCATCAGTTCGTGCAATTTGTCAGGCCCGATTGGCATCGCCCAGGTGGCGGGCACCACCGCCAGCCACGGCTTGTCTGAATTCATCTGGTTCATCGCTGTGCTGTCCACGGCTGTCGGGCTGCTGAACCTGTTCCCGATCCCTGCGCTGGATGGGGGACACCTGGTGTTCTATGCCTACGAGGCCGTGTCGGGCAAACCGCCCAGCGATGCCGCGTTAAAGGTGCTCATGGCGGTGGGGCTGACATTGGTGCTGTCGCTCATGGTCTTCGCGCTCGGCAACGACCTCTTTTGTCCCTAGCGGCAGGATAGAGGCGCATCGCGCCCCAATCTTGCCACAATTCACCCCATCTGCTGCCGCAATCGGCCGCTATCTCTTGGCCAACCAAAGGACAAGCTTATGCAGATGATTCAAACCGGATACCGTGGCCTGAGCCTTCTGATGATGCTGAACTGGGATCGCGCGCTTTATGGCCTGACCCTGATGGCAGCGCTGGCCGCCGGTGCGTGGCTCGGAAGCCTCTAAAGACCCGATTTATCCACAAGATGTGCCAAAGGCCTCGTGGTGACCCACGGGGTTTTGCGCTTTTGACAAGACCTCGCAATGCCGTTACTCACGTTATCAGTAGTAGTCTGAACACGTGGGGCAAAACCATGGGACTGGGGTCGAGGGGCGCAGCAGGCACGCGAGTGCACGGGCGCTGGCGTAAGAGCGGGCAGGCAGCGGCAATTGTCGCTCTTGTATCAATGTCTTGGGCGGGGGCGTTGACCCACGCGCAAGCGCAGAACTTTCAATTCAACAGCATTGTCATCGATGGCAATACGCGGATCGGCGATGCCGCCGTGCTCAGCCAGGCAGGAATCGCTCCCGGCCAGACGCTGACGGCGGGTCAGGTCAATGACGTGATCCGCAACCTTGAAAACAGCGGCTTGTTTGAATCGGTGTCGGTTCAACCACAGGGCAATACGCTGCTGATTTCGGTGACCGAGTTCCCAACGATCAACCGGATCACCTTCGAGGGCAACCGCCGCGTTGATGACGAGGCTCTCGCCGAGATCATCCAAAGCCAGGAACGGCGTGTCTTTTCGCCCGCGCAGGCCGAACGCGACGCCAGAGGCCTGGCCGAGGCCTACAGCCAGCAGGGCCGCGTGGCCGCCCGTGTCACGCCGCGCATCATCCGCCGCTCCGAAAACCGCGTCGACCTTGTGTTCGAAATCTTCGAAGGGGACGTCGTCGAAGTCGAACGCGTCAGCTTTGTCGGCAACCGCGTCTATTCCGACCGTCGCCTGCGCCGTGTGCTCGAAACCAAGCAGGCAGGTATTTTCCGCCAGCTGATCCAGAACGACACTCTGGTCGAGGACCGCATTCAGTTTGATCAGCAATTGCTGACCGATTTCTACAATTCCCGTGGCTATGTCGATTTCAGGATCCTCAGTTCAAACGCCGAACTCACCGAAGAGCGCGATGGGTTTTTCCTCACCTTGAACGTGCAGGAAGGGCAGCAGTTCTCCTTTGGTGAACTGACCGTCACCAGCGAACTCCCCGAAGTCGACGGCGATTTCTACCAGACGCTGATCAAGGCGCGCCCCGGCACCGTCTATTCACCCACGCTGGTCGAGGCCGAGATCTCCCGCCTCGAACGTCAGGGCCAGCGCGAAGGCGTCGACTTCCTGCGTGTCGAGCCTCGCGTCACCCGCAATGACCGCGATCTCACCCTCGACGTCGAATTTGTGATCACCCGCGGGCCCCGCGTATTTGTCGAACGGATCGATATCGAAGGCAACACAACCACCCTTGATCGCGTGATCCGTCGCCAGTTCCGCGTCGCCGAAGGTGACGCCTTCAATCCACGCGAGATCAGGGACGCAGCCGAACGCATCCGCGCGCTCAACTATTTCGGCAATGCCGACGTAAACGCCCGCGAAGGGTCTACGCCGGAACAGGTCGTGATTGACGTAGATGTCGAAGAACAGCCTACAGGGTCGCTCAACTTCGGCGGCGCATTTTCCCGCGACGACGGTTTCGGTCTGTTGGTGGCGTTCACCGAGCGGAACTTTCTGGGCCGCGGCCAGACGCTTGGCTTCAACTTCTCCACCGCGGAAGAGGCCGAACAATATGGCCTGACCTTCATTGAACCCGCATTTCTGGGTCGCAATGTAACCTTCGCGCTCAACCTTCAGTTCACTGAGAGAGATTCGAGCTTTGCCAATTACGACTCTGAGTCGCTCAGGTTTAGCCCCAGCCTAGCCTTCCCGGTCAGCGAACGCGGTCGTCTCGGCATCCGCTATATCTATCTCGAAGACGAGATGACTGAACGTTCACCGTTGGAGAACGGTGTCGTAGTCCAGCGCGAAATTGATGCCGGATCTCAGGTCGCTTCATCCATCGGTTACAGCTACATCTACGATTCACGCACCGGAGGGCTCAACCCCGACGCGGGCTATCTGTTCGAATTCAGTCAGGATTTCGCAGGTGTCGGCGGCGATTTGGACTATGTGCGCACCCAGGCCAAGCTCGTTGGCCAGCGTCTTGCCTTCAGCGACGAGGTGACGTTGCGCGCCACGCTCGAAGCTGGATATCTGTCCTTCGGCAGCAGCGGCACCAACCGAACCATCGATCGTTTTCTGATTGGCCCGCAAATCCTGCGCGGCTTTGAGCCTGGCGGTATCGGACCGCGCGACCTCGATACCGCCGGATCAGACTCCGATCCCTTGGGCGGCAACCTGTTTGTCGCCGCTCGGTTCGAGGCGGAGTTCCCTCTCGGTCTGCCCGATGAATTGGGTATCCGCGGTGGCGTCTTCTACGATGTTGGCAACCTGTGGGATCTGGACGGGGTCGACCTGTCTGGCGGCAATGTCGTTGGCGAAGGCGGCTCCTTCCGCCACGTTGTCGGCTTCTCGATCTTCTGGGACACCGCACTGGGGCCCCTCCGCCTGAACTTCTCCAATGCCATCCGCAAAGAAGATTTCGACGAGGAACAAAGCTTCGACCTGACCATCTCGACCTCGTTCTGATGCGATGACAGGGCTGTTCAAAGCCTTGCTGGTGCTGGCGATGGCCCTGTTCGGGGCCACCGCATCGTTCGCGCAGGATGTGCGCAGCCCGATCCTCACCATAGACAGCGAACGGTTCTACCGTGACAGCGCCTTTGGTCAGCGCGTTCTGAATGACATCGAAGCCCGCACCACGGAACTGACCGAAGACAACCGCACGCTCGAAGCCGAACTTGAAGCCGAAGAGCAAAGCCTGACCGAACAGCGGGCCGACATGGACCCCGAGACGTTTCGCGCTCTGGCTGACGCGTTCGACGCCCGTGTCGAAGTGATCCGCCGCGAGCGCGATGCCCGCAGTCGCGTCATCGCCGATATGCTTGAAAAGAACCGCGATCGGTTCCTGAGCGCCTCCGCCCCCGTTCTCGAAGAAATAATGCGTGACGCAGGGGCCGCCGTGATCCTCGAACAGCGCAGTGTCTTTGTCAGTGCCAATGCCATCGACATCACGGACGTTGCCATCGCGCGCATGAATACGGTGCTGGGCGACGGCACCACCACAGACTAGCGCCATGCTTGCGAGCGCGGTCGCGGCTTGCTAGGCACATCTGAACGGCAAGACAAGCAAGGCAAAGGCCCGGGCACCATATGACTACAGATCTTGAAACAGCCGATATCGGGCTGATCCAGCGCATTATCCCGCACCGCTATCCCTTCCTGCTCGTCGACCGGGTCGAAGACATCGATGGCTACCAAACGGCGACCGGCATCAAAAATGTGACGATGAACGAACCGCATTTTCAGGGTCACTTTCCCGGCCATCCGATCATGCCCGGCGTAACCATTGTCGAGGCGATGGCCCAGACCGCCGCCGTGATGGTGGGCGTGGCGCTTGATCTCGCCGACAAGAATCTGCTGGTCTATTTCATGGCCATCGACAAATGCAAATTCCGCCGCATGGTGGTGCCCGGTGATACGCTCAAGCTGAAGGTGGCGACTGTGCGCGGCAAACCCGGTGGCAAGGTCTGGAAGTTCTCGGGCGTGGCTGAGGTGGATGGCGAAATGGCCTGCGAGGTTGAATTTACCGCGATGATGGACATGCCGACAGTATGAGCAGTGCGGGCATCCACGCTTCGGCGGTGATCGAACCCGGCGCGCAGGTAGATGCCTCTGCCAGCATCGGCCCGTTCTGCGTGGTCGGAGCGGACGTGGTGATCGAAGCGGGCGTTGTCCTCAAAAGCCACGTTGTGGTCACCGGAAATACCGTTGTGGGCGAAGACACGACCGTGTTTCCCTTCGCCGTCATCGGTGAAGTGCCCCAGGACCTCAAGTTCAAGGGCGAGGCCAGCCGCCTTGTCATTGGCAAGCGCAACCGCATCCGCGAGCATGTGACCATGAATTGCGGGACCGAGGGTGGCGGCGGCGTCACCCGCATCGGCGACGATGGACTGTTCATGGCGGGCTGCCACATCGCGCATGACGCGCATGTCGGGAACCGTGTGATCGTGGTGAATTCAGCCGCCGTGGCCGGGCACTGCATTCTCGAAGATGATGTGATTGTCGGCGGTTTGTCAGGAATCCATCAGTTCGTGCGCATTGGGCGCGGTGCCATCATCGGTGCTGTGACCATGGTGACCAATGATGTGATACCATACGGCCTCGTACAGGCGCCGCGCGGCGACCTCGATGGTCTCAACCTCGTCGGGCTCAAACGTCGCGGGGTCAGCCGATCAGATATAACTGCCTTGCGGGCCGCGTTCCAGATGCTCGCGCAGGGCGAGGGCACCTTTCACGATCGCGCCGAACGGTTGGGTAAGGAAACCGAAAGCGATTATGTGCGCGAGATTGTGGATTTTGTCATGGGCGACAGTGACCGGTCGTTCCTCACGCCGCGCTGATGCTGGCGCTTATCACTGGCACAGGCGCTTTGCCCGCGGTGGTGGCCGGGCACCAATCTCAACCTCCACTGATCTGCGCGCTTGACGGGCACCCGCCCGATGGTCTGACGGTCGACATTTGGTTCCGTCTGGAAACCATCGGCACGCTGCTGCATCAGCTGGTCGAGCGTGGCATCACCGACATCTGCTTTTGCGGAGCCATCAGGCGCCCCGGTTTCAATCCGCTGAAGCTGGACGCACGCACCATGCCTTTGGTGCCAACACTCGCTAAGGCCGTGAAAGACGGAGAGGACGCAGCGCTGCGCGCCATTCTCGGGCTTTTTGAGAGCCGCGGGATGCAGGTGCATGGCCCACATAACCTCGTCCCCGACCTGTTGCCGCCAACGGGCACGCTCACCCGAACACCCGTCCCCGCGGGGACGCAGCTTGAGGTGCAAGCGGCCGAGCAGGTCTCGGTCGAACAAAGCCGTGCGGATGAAGGACAGTCCTGCGTGATCCGCGATCGTCAGGTCATCGCGCGCGAAGGGGCGAGCGGCACGGATGCGATGCTGCGTAGCCTGACAGACCGTCCCGCCAAGTCAATGCCCCCCGCAGACGATCCGTTTGGCGCGGCCATGGATTTTGTGGGCGACGTGCTGGACGACGCGGCGGATTGGCTGTCGGGGCCCGTGGCCGAGGCGCGGGCCAAGCCCGTGGGAGGCATCTTCTTCAAGGCGCCGAAACCGGGTCAGGACAGGCGCATCGATCTGCCGACCATCGGGCCGACCACCGCCCGCGCTGTCATTGAGGCGCGGCTTGACGGCATGGTGTTGGCGGCGGGTGGCGTGATGGTGCTGGAGCGGGCAGAAGTTGTGCGGTTGCTGGACGAAGCGGGGCTGTTTTTGTGGGTGCGCTAAGGGTCTTTGTCGTGGCCGGAGAACCCTCCGGCGACGCGTTGGGTGGCGCGCTTCTGGCGGGGCTGAAAAGCGAAGTCGCGGGCGTGAGTTTCGACGGGATTGGCGGGCCGCTGATGCAGGCGCAAGGCCTTGTGAGCCGCTTTGACATGTCCGAGTTGACGGTCATGGGCATCGCCGAGGTACTGCCGAAATACCGCCATCTCAAACGCCGTATCGCAGAGACGGCGCAAGCTGTGATCGACACGCGACCGGACGTGCTGATCACCATCGACAGTCCCGACTTTTCGCTGCGTGTGGCCAAGCTGGTCAAGGCCGAAACCGATATCCGAACCGTCCACTATGTCGCCCCGACCGTCTGGGCCTGGCGTCCCGAGCGGGCCAGGAAAATGGCCCGGATGATTGATCATGTGCTCGCCCTTTTTCCGTTTGAGCCGCCCTATATGGAAGCCGAAGGGATGGCGTGCGATTTCGTCGGCCATCCCGCCGCGACCGTGCCCCGCGCCAGTGCGCAGGACCAAGCAGATTTTCGCGCCCGTCACGGGCTGATGGACGCGGATCCTTTGATCCTCGTTTTGCCCGGGTCCCGGCGGGGCGAGATCGGGCGGATGGGCCCGGTTTTTGGCAACGCCCTGGGGCGGCTGTCGCGCACCCATCCCGGTATGAAGTTGGTGCTTCCCGCGGCTGGCAATGTTGCGACGATGGTCCGAAACCACGTGACCAGCTGGCCCGTGACGCCGTTAGTGCTCGATCCCACGGGGCAAGACCCGGAACAGGCTTTGATCGAAAAGCGCGTGGCCTTTGCGGCGGCGGACGCAGCACTTGCAACCTCTGGCACGGTCGCGCTTGAACTGGCGGCGGCAGGCACGCCGATGGTCAGCGCTTATGATTTCCACTGGCTCAGTCGCGCGATCATCAGTCGGATGATTCTCACGGACACGGGCAGCCTGATCAATCACGTCGCCGATACGCGGGTCGTCCCGGAAGTGGTGGGCAAGGATTTTACGACGGACAACGTTGTCCGCGCGATGGAAGAACTGCTCGCCGATCCCGCCGCGCAGCAAGAGGCGATGGAACGGACCATGGACCTGCTTGGACGCGGCGGTGCCGACCCAGGGCTGCGGGCTGCGCGGGCGGTGCTGACGCGGAAGGGGTGATCTGTCCCCGCGGGGACAGAATTGACCGTACGGTCTAAAATTAACTGAATATCAAGGATTTGGTCGCTTTGGCGGGTCAGTTCGAGACGGGACAGATCAGGCGCAATGTCGTGACGCCACCGGGCCGCAACGCCACGTCCGCAGTTTTGCAGCGCGCGGTTTTGCCCAGCCACTGTACCGCCGATTGCGCGGCGGAGGCCGAAGCAAACGGTTGCCCGGATGGGTCCAGTATGCCCGCGCGCTGAACCTTGGTGTCGCCATCGAAGCGCGGCTTTTCCGCAAAAGCAACAAAGCGCTTGTTGATCCACCGTTCGCGGATGTCGAACGGCATTGTGTTTTCTGCGGCGCACATCCGCGCGGCAAGTTCGGTGCCTTGGAGGCTCCGCAGCGTCTTGGTGCAATCCGCGGCGGCAGCACCTGCGACGAACATGAGGGCACTAACCAAGCTGAACAAGCGCATGACGTTTCTTTCCGGCGGAGAGTTTCACAGGTTTAACAAAGTCCTCTGGGACCAAAAACCTCGATATGTCGGTTTCAACCGCATCGTCGATCTTCGCACCACCTTCTGAGAACAACCGCTTGGCTTCTTTGCCCGATTTGACCAAGCCGGTTTTTAAGAACAGATCTCGTGCGAGCACTCTTCTGAGCGGAATGTTGGCCGTATCGTGCGGGTGTGAGTTGGATGGGATTTCTTCAGAAAAGTGTTCCTCAAGCGAGAGAACAATCGTCGGCAAGTCGTCGCCCACGCCGCCTTTTTCAAACACCTCGCGGGCGGTTTCGGCTGCTGCTGCGGCTGCATCTGCTCCGTGCAGAAGCGTTGTCACTTCAGTTGCGAGCGTGGCCTTGGCCTCGTTGATCTCGGACCCTTCCAGCGCGCCCAGGCGGTCGCATTCATCGAGCGGCAGTTCGGTGTAGAGCTTGAGGAACCGGCCAACATCGGCGTCCGTGGTGTTGCGCCAGAACTGCCAGAATTCGTAAGGGCTGAGCATCTCGGCATTCAGCCACACTGCACCCGATTGGGATTTGCCCATCTTCTTGCCGTCCGAGGTCTCCAAAAGCGGTGAGGTCAGGCCAAACACTTCTTTCTGGATGACGCGGCGGGTCAGATCAATGCCGTTGACGATGTTGCCCCACTGGTCGCTGCCGCCCATTTGCAGGATGCAGCCGTAGCGGCGGTTCAACTCCATGAAGTCATAGGCTTGCAGGATCATGTAGTTGAATTCGAGGAAGCTGAGCGACTGTTCGCGGTCGAGACGGGACTTGACGGACTCGAAGCTCAGCATCCGGTTGATCGAGAAATGTCGCCCGATGTCGCGCAGGAAATCGAGGTAGTTCAGATCATCGAGCCATGCGGCGTTGTTGAGCATCTGCGCGCCCGCGTCGTAGTCGATATAGGCCGAGAAGACTTGCTTGATGCCCGCGATATTGGCGTCGATCTGTTCGGGGCCAAGCAGGGGGCGTTCATCGGCGCGGAAGGACGGATCGCCCACCTTGGTCGTGCCGCCGCCCATCAGCGTGATCGGCTTGTGCCCGGTCTGCTGGAACCAGCGCAGCATCATGATCTGGATGAGCGATCCCACATGCAGCGATTTGGCCGTCGCGTCAAAGCCGATATAGGCCGATTGGCCGGGCGTCAGCAGGGTTTCGTCCAGCGATTGCATATCGGTGCAGTCGGCCAGAAACCCGCGGCTTTGCATTACGTGCAGAAAATCGGAACGGGGTGTGTAAGTCATTTGGCTTGTCCTTGGGGCGGCCCTTGGGCAGTCTATAAGCGGGGGACGGGCAAAGGAAAAGGCCATGGATAAGGTCAAAGACAAGGGCACGGTGATCACGGCCCTTGGGGCGATGTCGGGCACGTCGCTGGATGGGGTTGATGCGGCGGTGTTGCCGACAGATGGCGTGGCCATTCATGGCTTTGGGCCGCATGGGTATCATGAATATCAGGCTGAGGAACGCGCGCTGCTGCGTGCCGCGCTTGGCCACTGGCATGGACCCGCGCTGGAGCCTGCGGAACACGTCGTGATGCGGGCGCATGAGGCGCTGCTGTCGGGATTTGACGGTGTTGAACTGGTCGGTTTTCACGGGCAGACCGTGGCCCACGCGCCACGCCTGCAAGGGACGCTGCAGTTGGGCGATGGGGCGGCATTGGCTGAGAAGTTGCATACGCCTGTAGTCTGGGATTTTCGCACGGCGGATGTGGAATTGGGGGGCGAGGGTGCGCCGCTTGCCCCGTTTTTTCACTTTGCTTGTGCAAAATGGATAGGGGCAGAGGCCCCCGTTGCGTTTCTGAACCTTGGGGGCGTCGGGAATTTGACATGGGTTGACCCGAGCTTTGACCGACCAGAGGAAGACGGCGCGCTTTTGGCCTTTGACACCGGGCCTGCGAATGCGCCGGTGAATGATTTGGTGCAGGCGCGGCGTGGTGTGCCGTTTGATGAGGGTGGGCAGATCGCAGCGTCGGGTACGGTTGAGACTGGGGCATTGGAGTTGTTTCTGGCGGAGCCGTATTTCTCAAGACTGCCGCCGAAGTCATTGGACCGGAACGATTTTGCAGAGATGATTGGGCTGGTGGCCGAGTTGTGCGATGCGGATGCGGCGGCGACATTGACGGCGATGTGTGCCGCAGGTGTAGCCGAGGCGATGCAGCATTGTCCGCGCGTGCCGAGCCGGGTGCTGGTCACCGGCGGGGGGCGGCATAATCCGGTGCTGATGAAGATGCTGGAGGTGTCTTTGGATTGTCCCGTAGGCCCGGTCGAGGACGTGGGGCTGAATGGCGATATGTTGGAGGCGCAGGCCTTTGCCTATTTGGCCGTGCGGGTGGCGCGGGGTTTGCCGACATCTTGCCCGGGCACGACCGGGGTGCGGGCGGCCGTGGGCGGAGGGACCGTCAGTTATCCCTAGGGATATCGAAACCGGGTGCGGCCAGGGTGAACCCTTTGAATTGGAAGCCCGGCGAGACGGTGCAACTGACCAGCGTGTAGTCGCCGGTGGTGCGGGCGGCTTGCCAGTGGTGTTCGGGGACGATGATCTGGGGGGCGCCTTGGGTCAGGTCGGGGGTCAGGAGGTGGTCTTTGGCCGGGGTCTCTTCGCTGGCGCTCATCGACAGGATCAGGGGGGCACCGGCGTGGTAGAGCCAGATTTCGGTCGCGTCGACCTTGTGCCAATGGCTGCGTTCGCCCGTTTTCAGCAGGAAATAGATGCAGGTGCCGGTGGGGCGGCCCGTGTTTTCGGCCACCCAGGTCTGGCGGTAGTGGCCGCCCTCGGGATGAGGGTCGAGGCGCAGGTGGGCTATGATCTCTTGTGCTGTCATGGCGCGACGGTAGGGTGACCGCGGCAGGGGAGCAAGGCCATGAAGACCATCATTATCGGCGGCGGGATTGTTGGGGCCGCGATTGCGCATCAGCTGCGCGCGCGGGGCGGTGAGGTGGTGGTGTTTGACACCGGGCCGGGGGCGACGGCGGCGTCTTTTGGCTGGGTGAATGCCAGTTTCTTTCTGAACGAGGATCACTTTCGCCTGCGGCAAGCGGGGATCAAGGCGTGGCGGCGGCTTGGCGTGGGGGTGTCGTGGACCGGGGCGTTGTGCTGGGAAGAGCAAGGCGCGGCGCTGGAGGCGCAAGCGGAGACACTGGCCGACCTCGGTTATGATGTCGAGGTGGTTGCAGGACAGGCATTGCGCCGGTTGGAGCCGCATGTGGTGACGCCCGAGCGAGTCTTGCGCTTTGCAGTCGAGGGGGTTGCCGAGCCAGCGGCAACTGCCGAGAGGCTGCTGTCTGGCGTGCGACGCATCAGCGGCGTGCGGGTTGAGGCAATCACATATGAGGGCGAGGCGGTCACGGGTGTGATGACCGCGCAGGGCCATATGGCGGCCGACCGGGTCGTGGTGGCGGCGGGCAATGGCAGTCCTACGCTGTTGGAGCCGCTTGGCGTGAACCTGCCCATGCTGCACCGGCCCGGGGTGATGGTACGGACGCGGGCTGTGGCGCCGGTCATGTCCCATGTGCTGGTCACACCGGGTGGCGAGGTGCGGCAGGATGCGGAGGGGCATATCTGGACGCCGACCGCGGCCAATCATCAGGCGGATGACAGCGCGCAGGTGCCGTACGCCCTGGACCTGTTGGCAGAGAGGGCGACGGAGCGGTTGCGGGCGCTGGTGCCGGGGCAGGAGATAGCGTGGGATCGGGCCATGCTTGCGGACCGACCCGTGCCCAAAGATGGCTTGCCGGTTCTGGGGCCCGCTGGGCCAAAGGGATGCTTTGTGGCTGTGATGCATTCGGGCGTGACATTGGCCGCCATTGCGGGCGCGTTGATGGGCGCGGTGGTGACCGACGCGGCGCTCAGCAATGAACAGGCGGCGTTGATGGCACCCTATGATCCCGGGCGCTTTCAGAGCGGGTGATCGAAGTAGCGCAGATGCGGCAGGAACTGCGGCGGAACCTCGTAGTAGGGATCGCAGGGTCTGAACCCCATCCGTTTATAGAGTGCGATGGCTTCGGTCAGGGGCGCCATCGTGTCCAGGACCATGCGGACGTACCCATCGGCGCGGGCCCGTGCCATGGCTTCTTCGATCAATCGACGGCCAGCGCCGGTGCCACGTGCGACCGGGTCAACATAGACGCGCTTGATCTCGGTCACGCCTTCGAGTTTCAGCGGGTAGTACATGGCGCAGCCGACGACTGCGCTGTTTAGCTCTGCCACGAGGATATCACCGCTGGGACGCGCGTGGATGCGGGGCAGGTCGTTGATGAGCGCGCGGTAAGTATCTTCGGGGTAGAAGGCCGCCGTCATGGGGGGCAGGCCGGCTTCGCGTTCAATCAGCAGCGCGCGGTAAGCCCAGCAGAGGCGGGCGATATCGTCCATGTCGGTTGGTTTGGCGGAGCGGATCGTTAGGTCAGTCATGCGGTATCAGTAGGGTGCGTAGCAGGTCGGGTGCAATGGGGCGGCGCAGGGAGAGTTCGGCGACCGTATCAGGTGTGTTTTTCAGCCCGCGTTTCAGGCGGTTCTGGCGAAAGGTGTCGAGCCCGGCAGTGAGCGGGACGTAGAGCCAGTCGCCGCGCCTTGCATGCGCGCCGCCTTGGGTGAAGTTGCCGGAGTTGATCGGGCTGAGGTCGATGTATTGGCCAAGGGCCTCGGCGAATTTGGCGGTGTCGAGCCACAGGACGCTGATGTCGAGATCACGCTGGATCGATTTTGCGAAGGCCTGGCCGCGGCGTTCGGGCCAGAAGAAAACGCGGGCGTCAAGCTGGTGCCGCCCAGCTTTGGGGTGTGTATCCGTCCAGCACGCGGGTGGCGGCGTTGAGGCCATGCAGAATGGGTTTCTGGTGGTTGAGGGTCGCTGGGCCGACCTGCATGCGGTTATCGCGCAGCGCGATTTCAGCGGGGCCGCGGCCTGCGTCTTGGGCAAGGGCTTCTGCTGATAGCAGGCCGTTTTGCAGGATAGAGGGCAGGTTGGTCGAAGCGGTGACGTGGGCGACAGTATCGCCCACGGCTTTGATGAAAGCATCGATCACTTCAGGATGGATGTGCCTGCGTATTCGGCGGTTTCGCCCAGCATCTCTTCGATGCGGATCAGCTGGTTGTATTTTGCCAGCCGGTC